>NZ_JBPLBA010000033.1:0-14446 GCF_054039375.1 Desulfomarina sp.
GCACCAAGGGTTATCGTGTCCGTATCGATGTCCTCTTTTATCGCATCAAAATCCCAGGTTTCAAACCTGTAATTGGCATTGATATCTACATAGATTGCCGGCAGGACTTCCAGCTCAACTCCTGCACGGAGAGCAAAGAACGGACTGTCCGCAAAGGAACCGTCAGAATAATTTATCCCGACACCGGCTCCGGCATAAACAGCCTTCCCCAAAAGAAGAAATGCCTGGGGTGAAAAAACAGTGCTGTCCGAACCGGCATATCCTTCCTGCAGAACATCGAGATCCGCCTCAATTTTCAGCAAACTCGTGGTGACATACTGGTATGAAAACTGGAGTGCGTATCCCCTGTCATCAACATTATCCTTATCAATATCCTCAAGCGCATACCAGTAGTGGAGACCGGCACCCAGCCTGTGACTCCCCTCAGCATAAACTTTGCCCACGGTACAGAATACAAACACAGTTACACAGAAAAAAATCGTTCTCGCTCTCATCGTTACACCTGTAATACCCTGCAGAATTCAGCATTAGAATCCCAGGGGCTGTCATCCGTCCGGACTTCCCTTCAATCCAGCTCCGAATAATTTCTTGAAAATTTCATTTTCTTCCGAGTCAAGGAACAGGGAAATAAAAAAGGGCATCATGTTAGTCATATATGACCATTTCCCATTTCCCTGTATCGTAGAAAACTCGTGAAAGGCAATTTTCAAAGTGGCCTGAAAAAAATCGACTTTAAAATATACTCAACGATTAATCAATGACAATGTTTTGAAAACACGACTGTTTTTCCGCTGGCATCCGACCGGTTCCCTGCTCATGTCGGGATATCCTGAAACCGTGAGCATTCAATGACACACCAGGTATCAGAAACATATTGACAAAATCAGGTGGCAATCATAGTATACTAAACAAACGTTTAACAAAGGCCATTATGACTTCAGATAGACCGGCATAGCCGGACTCTATGGCTCAGCCGCAAAAAGCTAATAAAAATCCCAACTGCAGCAATACAACCCTCAGTTGAGGATTTTCAGATAAACCGACATGACCGGACCCCATGGCTCAGCCGCAAAAAGCTAATGAAAACTCCGATTACGGCAGTACAACCCCCGGCCATCGATCTTCAGGTAAAAAGACAATGGAAACAGTGGTAGACTCCCGCCAGCGTATTCTCGAGGCCGCAGTAGTCCTTTTCGCCCGAAAAGGTTTCGGCAGCACTGGGTTACGTCAACTGGCGGAAAAAGCCCAGGTCAACCTGGCCATGATAAATTATTTTTTTGGCTCAAAAAAAGCGCTTCTCAAAGAAATTCTGGATATTTTCTTCTGCGGATACCTCGATATTGCCCGCCGGGAACTTGCTGAACCCGGCAGTCGAAAAGAGAAACTGGACAGATTTATCCATGGGGCTGTCAACTATTTCAACAACCATCGGGACTACCTGCTGGTCACCATTACCGAACTCCCCCACGATGACCCGGAAATCATAGAGCATAAGGCAAACTGGGGCAGACAGATGGTTGAAATTGTAGAAGAACATCTTGGAAAAGAAATCAAAATACACAAGGACAGTTCGACTCCCACTGCAGTTTTCTGCACCATGCTGACATCGACAATGGCCTCCCGTTTTCTCTTTGGACCGGTCATAGACCGGATTCAATCAGAAAAGAACCGGACACTCTCCATTAATGATTACGCTGACACTGTCAGCAGACTGTTTCTCCAGTCCTTTCATCTGGACAAAGGTTAAGACAGACAATGAACATCAGAAAACGCATTGAAAACCTGTTTGCATCCTGGACAAGGCTCCTGATCCGTTTCAAATATCCAGCGGTCATTCTCGTTCTGCTCCCCACGATCTATATCAGTTCCCAGATCCGTTTTCTCACCATGGATACTTCAAACGAGGGACTGCTTCACCCCGGTGACCCGATTCTCACCCTGTACAACAGTTTCCGGGACCAGTTCGGCAGGGATGACCTCCTGGTGCTGGCAATAAAAAGTGATAAAATATTCACCCTTGATTTCCTCAGGAAACTGCGGAAACTGCACAATCGTCTGGAAGCGGAGGTGCCCCATCTGAACGACATAACCTCTCTGATCAATGCCAGGGATACACGGGGAGAGGGGGACACCCTCCTGGTGGACGATCTCCTTGCAGATTTTCCTGAAAACGAGGCTGATCTTGCCGCATTGAAAAAGAGAGTCAGGGCAAATCCCCTCTACCTCAATCAGCTCGTCTCCGATGATCTCTCCTTCACCACAATTGTTCTGGAAAGCGATACCTATACAGCGGCCCAGGCTTCTGGCGATGATGTTCTTGCAGGCTTTGATGATGATTTGAGTGGACCGGCAGACACAGATGGGCAGCAGGAAACTCCGGAATTTCTCAGCGACCGGGAAAACGCGGAGATGGTGGCAAAGACCAGGAAAATTGCCGATTCTTTCAATGGGCCTGATTTTACAATTTATATCGCCGGCAGCCCCATAGTCACCCATTCGGTCAAACTGATGATGATGAAAGACATGAAAAAATTCCTTCGCCTGGCTATTCTCACCATAGGTCTCTGTCTCTTCATCGTCTTTCGACGAATATCCGGGGTATTTCTGCCCCTGCTCATGGTTGCACTTACACTTACTTCAACTCTCGGCTTGATGGCTGAATTCGGTATTGCCTTCAAGGTTCCAACCATTATCCTGCCATCCTTCCTGCTGGCGGTTGGAGTCGGTGCCAGTGTCCACGTCCTCTCCCTTGTTTTCCAGCATCTTCGCAGGGGAGAATCAAAAAATGAGGCACTTGTGCATGCGCTTAGCCATTCAGGTCTTGCTATTTTCATGACTTCCCTGACCACCGCGGCAGGTCTTGCATCCTTTGGAGCCGCAAAGGTGGCCCCCATTGCCGACCTCGGCCTTTTTTCATCGGTAGGAGTACTGCTCTCCCTCTTCTACACCATCACCTTGCTGCCGGCCCTGCTGGCCATATTCCCGCTGAAAAGAAAGAAGGGAAGAAAAAAAGAGATTAAACAGACCCCATTTGACCGCTTTCTCGACTGGGTCACCCATGTGACAACCGCCAGGCCGAAACTGATCGCCATCATTTCACTGGTTCTGGTCATCGGCTTCTCCACGGGTATTACCAGACTTCGGTTTTCCCACAACCTGCTGGCCTGGCTCCCGAAAGAGATGGACGTACGTGTTGCAACAGAAACAATAGATACCAACCTCAGGGGCAGTGTCGCCCTGGAACTGGTGCTGGATACCGGCAGGGAAAACGGACTGTACGACCGCCGGCTCCTCCTGGCCATGGACAAACTGGGGGAGGAACTTGAAAACTACAATCAGGATTCTCTGTTTGTCGGCAAAGTCATAGATGTAACAACAATTCTCAAGGAGATACACAAAGCATTGAATGAAAACCGACCGGAAATGTATAAAATACCTGATAATGCTCCTCTCATTCCCCAGGAATTTCTTCTCTTTGAAAATTCTGGGTCAGATGACCTGCAGGATTTTGTTGACTCACGGTTCTCCAGGGCGAGAATCACCATCAAGGTACCCTGGCGGGATGCGCTCTCCTATGTACCGTTTATTCATGAGATCGAAAAGAGATTCCACAAGACTTTTGACTCCATAAAAATTGACGGTCAACCGGTCACTGTTTCCACCACCGGAATCATGTCGCTCTTTGCCAGAATACTCTACGCCACCATGTATTCAGCGGCCCAGAGCTACGGTATTGCCATCGTCATCATCACCCTGATGATGATCCTGCTCATCGGGGATCTGCGCATGGGCCTTGTGGCCATGCTGCCAAATATCAGCCCCATCCTCATGGTTATGGGAATAATGGGCTGGTTCTCAATTCCACTGGATATGTTCACCATGCTGGTGGCCTCGATAGCTATCGGTCTGGCCGTGGATGACACTATCCATTTCGTCTACAACTTCAGGAAATATTACCTGGAGTCAGGTGACGTGCACGATGCCGTCGGGAGAACCCTCCATACCGCCGGTCGGGCCATGCTGACCACCTCCGTTGTACTGTCCATCGGTTTTTTTATCTTCATGTTCGCTTCCATGCATAACGTATTCTATTTCGGCATGCTGGTGGGACTGGCTATTGTCATCGCTCTTCTGGCCGACTTTTTTCTCGCACCGGCACTCATGGCCCTGACAGAAAAAAAGTATCTCAATAAACCGGATTGACCATCAACTGATGGGAAATCCGGGTTGACAGCTCTCAACATGGAGAAAACAATATGACTTTATTACAATTTTTTTTCACATCCCTGGCCCTGACGACCTTACTGACCGGACCTGTCCCGACAACCGCCCATGCCATCACCGGCAGGGAAATAATGGAAAAGGTTGACCGACGGGATGACGGAGACAATATGACCGCTGATGTGAAGATGATTCTAATCGACAGGCAGAAAAACAGACGGATCCGCGAAATGAAAGTCTTTACACGAGACAAGGGGGATGACACATGGAAGATGCAGTTTTTCCTTTCCCCTGCCGATGTCAGGGATACGGCTTTTCTCACCTACGATTATTACGAAGGGGGAAGAGATGACGACCAGTGGCTCTATCTGCCTGACCTCCACAAGACAAAGCGGATTGCCACCTCCGACAAATCATCCTCCTTCATGGGATCTGATTTCTCCTATGCCGATATGACCCGCAGGGTGCTTGATGAATGGAAATATCGACTGCTGAAAGAAAGTGAAGTCAAGGGGCACAAGGTCTGGCTGGTGGAGGCCCTGCCGGTTGATGACACGGTGCGGGACCGTTACGGTTACCTGAAATCTGTTCTCTTTATCCGCCAGGATATTTTGATGGGGGTCCGGGCGGTACACTGGCTGAAAGAGGGCAAAAAGATAAAATATCAGGAAAACCTGGGAATAAAAAAGATTGACGGAATCTGGGTCGCAACCAAACTGCATATGAAAACCACGAAAAACAAGGTCGCTCTCCACCGGACAATCATGGAATATGCCAATATCAGATACAATCAGGATCTTGACGACTCTCTCTTTACCGTAAGAAAACTGGAAAAGGGACTGTAACAACCATGCACCGCCTGATTGTTCTCTCGACACTTTCTGTTCTCTTCCATGCCGCTGTCCTTCTGGCCGGGAACGACCTGGATGATATCCTCTCCGGTTTCGATGAATCCGGGGAGCAGCAGATGGAAACGGAGGACAATGAACTTGATGACGCCCTGACCGGTTTTGAGGATTTTTCGGAAGATGGTACCGCAAACAATCCTGAATCAGAGAAAAAGCTCCCTTCATGGCTGGCACCTTATGGCTCCCTCAGCCTGGAAACATCATGGAATTTTGCCCATGAAGCCCCGGCTGCCGGAGAACCGGACTACCGGGGACTCTCCATGCTTCGCACCACCGGCGCGCTGGGTGTTGATATTGACATGGGTGCATGGAGGGGGCGGGCCGGTGGTCACGCCTACTATGATGCTGCCTGGGTCATCAACGGAAGAGATCAGTACAGTGACGGATTTCTTGACAGGTATGAAGACGAAATTGAACTGGATGAGCTCTATCTTGCCGGCAATATCACCAAAAACCTTGACCTGAAAACCGGCCGCCAGATCGTGGTCTGGGGCAAAGCCGATAACGTCCGGGTCACTGATATTCTCAACCCGCTGAACAACCGCACACCCGGTATGGTTGACATAAAATATAAACGGCTTCCCGTGACCATGAGCAAACTGGATTATTATTTCGGGAACTGGAACCTGTCCACCATTCTCATCCACGAAATCCGTTTTGATAAAAACCCGGTGTTCAACAGCGAGTTTTTTCCCGGAAAAACAGCACCGCCCCCGGAACACAAACCGACAAATTTTTCTCTGGATACACAACAGTACGGCCTGGCGCTGAACGGTATCTTCAGCGGCTGGGACTTCTCTTTCTATTACGCCGGCGTCTATGATGGTCGCAGTCATCTGGTAAGAGACAACGGGATCATTACCCTGCAGCATAACCGCGTTTATATGACCGGCATGACAGGCAATATTGCCCTTGGAAACTGGCTGTTAAAGGGAGAAGGTGCCTGGTGGAGGGGGCTTGAGTACAGCAATTCCTCAAACAACGAATTTGCCAGGATCGATCTTATGGCCGGTATTGAATATACCGGCTTTTCGGAAACCATGCTCTCCCTGGAAGTGGTCAACCGTCACATTCCTCAATTTGAGGACAGCCTGAAACAATCACCGGATTATACCGACAGGAACCAGACTCAGAGCGCGCTGATGCTGACCAGGGATTTTCTCAACGACACTGTACAACTGAAAATTCTCTGCACCCTCTTTGGAACCCATGGAGAAGGTGGTGCTTTTGAAAGACTCCAGGTCGAATATGACTATACCGACCATATCGCTTTTACAGGAGGCGTGATTCTCTACCAGTCCGGAGACCAGGTTGGATTCAGCGATATTGGAGACAGTGACCGGTTGTTTCTTGAATTCAAGTATTCTCTTTAGACCACCCTCTAACCCGTTGTGAAACAGATTCTCCCGAAAGTGCCCGTTTGATGGCTATCCCGATCCGTTCCAGGGAATAGGGTTTCTTGATGTACTGACATCCACTCAGTTTCTGCAGTTCCCGAACCCGTTTGCTCTCGGAAAATCCACTTGTAATGACAACCTTTATATCCGGTTTGAACGCAGACATCTGCCGGTAGGTTTCAAGACCATCCATACCTTCCATGATCATATCAAGCACAACCAGGTCCACCCGATTGTCTTTCAGGTAGAGAACCCCCTCCTCGCCCGATGCAGCCAGGGTAACCCTGAAATTTAAACGTTCCAGAAGATGTTGTGCTATTTCTCTCTGGGAGTCGGAATCATCAACCACGAGAATCCTTTCCCTCTTTCCTCTGTATTTGTCAATGGACAGGGGTGGCAGTATTTCACTGATCTCTTCGTCGGTGACAGGAAAATACAGCGTGAAAACCGTACCCCTGCCTCTGGAGCTTTCAATGTCAAAAAAACCCCTGTGATCCTTCACTGTTCCCCAGACAACTGCCATCCCCAGCCCACTGCCGCTCCGCCCCAGCTTTTTGTTTGTGTAAAACGGCTCGAAAATCCGCAGAAGTTCTCCATCGCTGATACCAACTCCTTCATCTTTGATTGTGACTTTTACATACTGACCTTTTTCTATAACCTCATACCCTTTCAATGGACTGTGAAGAACCACATTCTCCGTGGCAAGAGTAATCGTGCCTCCTTCGGGCATCGCTTCCGCACTGTTGTTGATCATATTCATGATAGCCTTCGCCAGGTGCGCTTCCGAACCTTTTATATTGGCTAGGTTCCCGTCAAACCTGCAGACAACATCCACCCTGGAATGATACTGTCTGAACTGACCGAATTCGGGAGTCTGGAGTTGATTCCTGATAATCGTATTGACATTCAACACCTCGGCAATGGCAACTCCCCTGCGAGCCATTGTCAGTAAATCCTGAACAATGGCAACGGCCTGTTTTCCAGACTTGAGAATAGTATTCAGAGGTTTTCTGATAGAACTGTCCTGGGGAAGATCCAGGAGAATATACTCGGGATAACTGACAATGGAAGAAAGGATATTGTTCAGATCATGGGCAACACCTCCGGCAAGTGTTCCGATCGCCTCCATCTTCTGGGCCTGACGCAATTTCTCCTCAAGTTTTTTTGCCTCGGAAATATCGACAACCGCAATAATAATTCCCTGGCTGAGATCTGAAGGGTCCAGAGGATATCCCCTGATGCTGCAGTCAAAAACCGTACTGTTTTTTCGAACCCAGCAAACCACTGTCTCTCCGATTTCACCCTTGAAAACCCTGCCGTAAAACTCCCTGCCCACCTGTTCGTACTGTTCCTTTTCCCGGTACAGGAGACTGATATCCTTACCGACCAGAGACTCTTTTTCATGTCCGGTAAGCTGCACCATCATTTCATTGACCCAGATAAATTTCCGGTCAACCAGCAGACCAATACCGACAGGAGAGGCCCTCAGAATAGCCTTCATCCTCTGTTCATTCAAATGGAGAGCTTCAACGGCCTGTTTTCTTTCCTCTATCTCACTGACCAGCCGTTCGTTGATGCGAACCAGTTCTTCTGTTCTCTTTGAAACCAGTATTTCCAGACTGTCCTGATAATGACGGAGCTTTTCCTCTGCCTGCCTGCGATCACTTATTTCCTGCTGGAGATTTCTGTTGAGAGTATGGAGTTCCGCTTCTTTTTTTTCAAGCTGTTCCTTTTTGACGGTAGTTATGGCAAGATTCTCCACCATCCTGTTAAAATCTTCTATCAAATCACCCATCTCTCCGGTCATGCCCGCCTTCAGACGTACCGAAAAATCACCCTGGTTAACCTCCTTTGTCGCGTTTCTGAGTTTCCGGACCGTCCGGGAAAAATACATCCCGCTTACAACGGCCATCCCCAGAAGCAGAATAATGGATATTCCCATGAATAAAAAGCCCATGCTCCTCACGGACTGAATAAGTTTTTTTGATGTCAGCATCAGGAGATGAGTTGTTCCACTGAAAATATCACGGGTCGCCTGGATTGAACGTGTAAATTCATCAACATATGCCGTGGCCGCAACACTGAGCAGAACTCCATCGGCTGTTTTACTCTCCAGGGGTACAATGTACATGAACTTATGCCGCAGTTTGGCATCAGCACCTTTCCATTTGTAATAACCGTGGGTGTACCTTCCGTTCAGACATGTTTTGATTATTTTCCAGAATTCAGGGAACTCGTCGGCATAAACAGACAATTTTATATTTTCTTTCTGGGGATTCCTGTGGAACCTGGTAACAACCGCCCGGGAATCGATAATAACAGTATATCCTGTACTGCCCACGGGCTGGATGGCTATTTCTCTGAAATCTTGATTTTTCTGCAGTTCAACCAGATTCATCTCCGGGTGTCCCTGCAGATACAGACTCATCTGCAAAGCAACATCCATTGCCTTCTGACGTACAAAATTTTCTGCCATCTGAGCAAGAATAACCCTGCTTCTCTGCCATTGATCATGCTGTCCCTGCTCAATGGCACGATAGGTCTCATCAATAAAACGATGACTGAAAATACTCATCAGTACACCGAAAATAATGACAGGAATAAAGCCGGATAAAAACATCATCCCAATCAGTCGCCCACTGAAACTGCGTGGCAGAATCCTGGAAAAATTCAGCATGAAAACCTCAAATACAAATAATCAGGAACATCAGTTGATTAGATTGTCGACAGTCAGGATAAGATCCCGGTCAATTCTTATACCCAACTGATCAGCTTTTCTGAGATTCAGGGACCATTTTTTGATAATCGGTTTCTGTGAAGGAATATTTCCGGCATCCACTCCCTTGAAGATCCGGGTGATCGGGCTGGCTGCCTGTCGACCAATTTCATAATAATCACAATGATATGCAGCTAGAACTCCCCGTTTCACGAACTCTTCCGCAACACCGAAGACAGGTATTCCATGCTCATCGGCGACACGGATGACCAGATCGAGATTCTCCGCAGTACCCAGAACCGAATCAGTCGGTATATAAACTGCGTCCACTTCTGCGGCAAGCATTTCAACCCGTTCACGGAGAAACGACAATTCTTTTCTGGAAACTGTTTTGACAGAACCGGCCCAGCCGAATCTGCCTGCGGCCCTGAAAGCCTCCATACCCGTTGCAACAGCCTGGGGCATTTCTGTACAATAAAGGATTCCCAATTTTTTCAAACGGGGAAGAATCTTTTGAATTCTCTGAAACTGCTCTTTAACCGGCACTTTCATGCTGACACCGGTAATATTACTTCCCGATTCAGTGAAACTGTCTATTATCCCCGTGGTTTCTGGAGAACCGACTATGGAGAAAACAATAGGAACCGGTTCATATCTGGTGGCCTGGATTGCGGCAAGACTGCTGCCCGTACCAAGAGCCACTATCAGGTCAACTCCGTCTCTAACAAAATTCCGTGACACTTCATAGGCGAGGTCCCTGTCCTGCTCAACATTCCGGTAGTCAATTTTCAGGTTTATGGACTCCTGGAACCCAAGATCGTGAAGCCCGTCAATAACCCCCTGATATGTTAACCGATATGGGTAAATCTTCTCTGTCCATTGCAGGACACCGATACGGAAATTTAACGGCTTCTCCCTGCAGGCAAAAAGCAGCACAGAGAAAAAAAGCAGGAAAAACAGACCATGGTAATTTTTCCACTTCCTTTCCATAATGAAAACAATTCCCGTGTTTTTTCTCCACAAAACCGTTAAACTCTTCCGGACTCAGTATTATAGGCCTAAAGCAACAAGAAGAAAAGAAAATTCACATTCTCCCCCTGTTCATCTAATGCAACGACCATTCCTGTTCTTATTTTTCCTGATCTTTTTCCCCTCATCCCCGGTGGCAGCCGAAAAAATAAAGGTATCCACTGTAAATACCGGCATGGAAGAGAAAGTTGTAAATTTTTTGCAGCCGATTGTTGAAGTTTTTTCGAAAAACCCCTGGTTCCAGGGAGGAGCGGTTATCTGTATTACCTTCATCATCGCCTCCCTGCTCACCTTTGTTCTGTTTAAGTTAATCAGGAGCATTACCCAAAAGACATCCATCGTTCTGGACGACCAGATTGCTGTCCTTCTCAGGCCACCAATCTACTACACCCTGGTTGTGATAGGACTGTCGGGGGGCCTGGCCCTGATGCCCCTGGCTGAGAAATGGGAAATCCTTTCTCTGCGATGCATCCGGACAACAGGTGTGCTGATATGGATGGTCTTTTTTATCAGGCTGGCCACCCTGCTGCTGAAGAGAGTTGCCGGCCTGTCAAATAAATACTCCTTTATCCAGCACCGCACAGTCACCCTCTTTGACAATCTGGCCAAAGTCATTATTTTCGGTGCTGCGACCTACGCTGTCTTTGTTATCTGGGATATCAACATGACCGCCTGGCTGGCATCCGCCGGGGTAGCCGGTATTGCCATCGGCTTTGCCGCCAAGGATACACTCTCAAACCTGTTTGCCGGTGTCTTTATCCTGGCTGATGCCCCTTACAAAGTGGGGGATTATATTGTGCTCGACAAGGGCGACCGGGGAAAGGTTACAAATATCGGCCTGCGCAGCACCCGCATACTCACAAGGGACGACGTTGAAATTACCGTCCCGAACTCCATCATCGGCAACACAACCATCACCAACCAGTCAGGCGGGCCCCATGAAAAACTGCGGGTCAGGCTGAAGGTGGGGGTGGCTTACGGGTCGGATATTGACCAGGTAAGAACAATTCTGATGCAGATTGCCGACAGGGACCGGCAGGTGTGCAAATTTCCACCTCCACGTGTACGGTTCAGACTGTTTGGAGCCTCCAGTCTCGATTTTGAACTGCTCTTCTGGGTCAACCATCCTGAAGAAAGGGGCAGAGTTCTTGATGCGCTCAACACAAAAGTCTACCGGAAATTTACTGAAGAGAATATTGAGATACCTTATGCAAAACAGGACATATACATAAAAGGGCTCCCCGAAGCCCTGTCAACAATAAAAGACCATGACTAATTTTTTTGACATTTTGTCACAAATAAACAGAAATTTTATTTTATTTCCGCCCAAAGAAATTGGAGGCATACTTAATGAAAAGTGATAAATATATACATTATTTTAATATTGCAAAAGACTGGCTTGTCACAAATGGACCAAATGTTATTGTCGCTCTGGTTATTTTTATTATTGGCCGGATTCTTGCGAAATGGGTAGCCGCTATTGCCAGAAAGGCCATGCTCAAGGCAGGGATTGAACAGACTCTGGTCCGTTTTCTCAACAAACTTATTTACTATGTTCTCCTGGCTGCGGTGGTTATCGCCGCGGCTGACCAGGTGGGTATAAAGACCACCTCTTTTATTGCCATTCTTGGAGCCGCAGGCCTTGCCGTCGGTCTTGCCTTGAAGGATTCCCTGGCCAATTTTGCCTCGGGAGTGATGTTGATTCTCTTCCAGCCGTTCAAAGTGGGAGACGCCATCAGTACTGCAGGGGTCACAGGCAAGGTCTTTCAGATTGATATTTTTTCCACAATTATCATGACTCCCGATAACCAGAAGGTCATTGTGCCGAACTCATCCATTACCAGCGATGTCATCACCAATATTACGGCAGAACCAACCCGGAGAATCGATCTGACGATTGGAATCGGTTACGACGATGATATCACTCAGGCCAAAGAAGTTCTGAAAAACCTGGTCGAAGCGGATTCAAGAATCCTCAAGGACCCGCCTCCGGCCATTGGGGTGGTTGAACTTGCCGACTCCAGTGTCAACCTGATTGTCCGGCCATGGGTGAAAACAGATGATTACTGGGATGTTCGACTGGATCTGACGGAAAAAATAAAACTCACCTTTGACAGGGAAGGTATCTCTTTTCCGTACCCCCAGCAGGAAGTTCATATGCGCCAGGTGGATTGATAATTCGGGAAATTTCAGCCACAGCTCCTGTCGGCGGGATAAAGATAACAATGGAAAGTCTGTCGTGCTGCCACAGAGCCGATAATTGCCACAAGATCATTTTCCCTGAAGCAGAACTCCGCTTCAGGGTTGACCTCCAGCGCTCCATCACGGATTATTCCCACCACGGAAACGCCTGTTGCTTTACGCAGATCAGCCTTCCCAAGTGTAACGTCAATCAGTGCCGTCCCCCTTTCCAGGCGAACCCACTGGAGATCAAACTGCTGTTCTG
Source organism: Desulfomarina sp. (assembly GCF_054039375.1). Lineage (NCBI taxonomy): Bacteria > Pseudomonadati > Thermodesulfobacteriota > Desulfobulbia > Desulfobulbales > Desulfobulbaceae > Desulfomarina > Desulfomarina sp. The sequence continues at coordinate 12,718 of NZ_JBPLBA010000033.1, forward strand.
CCATGCGCAGTTGACCCAGGGTTCTGTAACTGTCCACGCAGTCCTGTGACGGTGTCAGCAGCTCATTACGTATTTTTTCCGTCTGAGAGTAAATTTCGGGTATTGGCAGTCGCAGAAATAAAAGGGCCTGCCTGACCATTTCAAAACCCGCTTCGTATTCGGGATAGACAAGATTATTGACTCCCATTTCCCTGAAAACCGGAAAAAACTCAGGATCGGAAATCCTGGCAATGACCTTTAAATCACTGTTGCTCCTGCGACCGTGTATAATTGTTGAGCGCGACACAACAATATCGGGAAAAGTAATGATCAAAAGAGAAGCGGTATTCATCGAAAGCGCTTCCTGGACAATTTCCTGACCACCATCCCCGTATACCACAGGAAATTCCGCCTGTTTTGCCTTTTCCACCCGGTTTTGATCAATCTCAACCAGAACAAACTGAATACCGAGCCGATGCAGAACGGTGGCTATCTGAAAGCCGGTACGCCCTGCCCCGGCAATCACCACGTGGTGTCGCAGTCCCTGTTCGGGAAGATTGATTGATTCCACCGGTTCATGGCGTAAGTATTTTTTCTTCAATGTATAGAAACGGGTGGTCTGTGCGGAAACAAAAGGTGTCAGGACCATCGTCACCACGGCAACGGTTAACACAAGATTATAAAACTCATTGCTGATTGAACCCGAAGCCAGTCCCAGCCTGGCCAGAACAAATGAAAATTCTCCCACCTGAAACAGGCCAAGCCCCACGGCCAGAGGCACAACATTACCATAACGGAAAAGTCGGGCAATAATTGAAAAAACCAGTCCTTTTCCAAGGCTGACCGCAATGACCAGAAAGAATATTTCTCTGTAATGGCTGAGAAGGAAACGCGGGTCAAGAAGCATCCCGACAGAAGCAAAGAAAAGCAGGCTGAACAGATCCCGCAGGGGTATAATATCACTCAACGCCTGATGGCCATATTCCGATTCACTGAGCACCATACCCGCAATGAACGCACCAAATGCAAATGACAATCCCAGCTGATACGTCACAAAACCAATGCCCAGACCCATCGCCGTAATTGCCAGAAGAAACAGCTCTCTGGAGCCAAGCCGGGAAATATGCTTCAGCAATGCCGGCAACAGTTTTGTGCCGATAAAAAACATTGCCGCCAGAAACACCCCCCCCTTGACAACGGCCTCGGCCAGTATCGAAAATCCGACTGCAGGATCGTCCATTCTCGGCAGAATGATCATAAATAAAATAACCACCAGATCCTGAACGATCAGCATTCCCACCATCACCCTGCTGGAGAGTGTCCCCAGCCATCCCTGGTTCATCAGAGTTTTCAGAATGACCATGGTCGAAGACAGGGAGATAATCACTCCGAACCAGATGGACTGTTTTAATTCCCAGCCCATCAGGTTGCCGAGCAGAATACCGAAAACAATGGTCATACCCATCTGTATGGGTGTCCCAGCAAGGGCAATATATTTTACGGGTTTGAGATCTTTGAGAGAAAATTCAAGACCCAGGGCGAAAAGGAGCAGGGCAACACCAATCTCCGCCAGAAGCTCGATGCTGTGAATATCTGAAACCGTCACCCCGCCAGTATAGGGACCGAGGAGGATACCGGCAAGAATATAACCGAGAATCAGGGGTTGATGGAAACGCTGCATCACCAGACCACAACAGAACGATGCGAGGATAAGAATTATAATGTCGGTGGCGATACCCATGGTCGATTT
>NZ_JBPLBA010000034.1:0-29844 GCF_054039375.1 Desulfomarina sp.
AACCATGCTTATCAAGCAAATTTTCCCTGATAAGTTGAAAATCAAGCTATTATCAGGTAAAATTTCCTTTCTTTAATATCATTTCTCTAACAGCTTCTTATGGTAAACGGAGGGGGTATTTTGGTCAAGAAGAAAAAAACGACCATTCTTGATGAAGTCCGAAGGGTTATGAAGATTAATCACTATTCTATTCACACTGAAAGGTCGTATTGTGAATGGATTAGACGATTTATTCTTTTTCATGGCATGAAAACCCGTGAAGAGCTTTATATCGCCAGCGAAAAGAAAATCGAGAATTATTTATCGCATCTGGCCATAGAAAAAAATGTCGCACCATCGACCCAGAATCAGGCCATGAATGCCTTGGTATTTCTTTATAAACGCGTCCTGAAACATCCAATTCCCGGCGGAATCAACGCAATTCGCTCAACGAAGAAAAGCCATATCCCCGTGGTGCTTTCCCGCGAGGAAGTTGCCGCGGTTATCGGCAGAATGACAGGAACACCCCGTCTGATAACCCAGCTTCTCTACGGGAGTGGCCTGCGTATAACCGAAGCGATTCGCTTGCGGGTACATGATATCGATTTTGCCTATAAGCAGATCACCGTTCGCTCGGGCAAAGGAGGAAAGGACAGAGTCACCACGTTCCCGACACCGGTTGAACCGATTCTCCGGGATCATCTTCAGATGGTGAAGACCACCCATACACACGATCTGGCAGCCGGTAATGGCCAGGTATATCTTCCCCGCGCTCTTGCCGTGAAATATCCGAACGCGGCAGCCGAGTGGCAGTGGCAGTATGTTTTTCCGGCCCGCTCCATCTCTACGGACCCCCGCAGCGGGAAAAAAAGGCGCCACCATGTTGACCCGAGCAGCGTCAACAAGTCCATCAAGATTGCCGTTAAAAAAGCCGGAATAGAAAAAAAGGTCAGCGCCCATACCTTCAGGCACAGTTTTGCCACCCATCTCCTCCAGAGGGGAACGGATATCAGAACGATACAGGCACTGCTCGGCCACAGCGATATCTCAACAACCATGATATACACCCATGTTCTCCAGCAGGGCGCGCACGGTATCGCAAGCCCGCTCGATGATCTTTTCCCCGACCTTTCAGCTCCACTTGAATAATGCCAAATCCGTTTAACTCCCATAAAAGAATTATCAACTATATTCAGAAGGAATGGCTGCTTTTTCTCTCCGCTGTCAGCCTGGTCCTGACCTCGTTTTTCACCGGGACTTTACCTGTCTATTCCAGGGATGAATTCGAAATTCTGTTTATTCTGCTTATCCTTTTCATCACGGTAAACGGTCTGCAGCAGCATGGCCTGATTCTGAAAATCGCCGGAAATATCGAAAAAGGAAGGATGCTGCCGGTTAAACTGGTGGTGACGACCTTTTTCCTCTCCATGCTGGTCACCAATGACATAGCCCTGATTGTTATTGTTCCGCTGACTTTATCACTCAGCATTGACAGGAAAGATATTCTGGTCATCCTGGAAGCCCTGGCCGCCAACGCGGGTTCCGCCCTGACACCCCAGGGAAACCCTCAGAATCTTTTTATCTACTGGTTTTACAATATCCATCCCCTTGAATTCATCAAAGAGATCTCGCCTTTTTCCCTCTTTTTTCTTCTGATTCTGCCGGTTGCGGCTTCTTTTGTAACCGCAGGAAACGGGCGGAAAAACAACCGAAAAAAAACGGTTTTTGTCGACAGGTTTGCCGCAATATACGTGGTACTGCTGTTTCTTGTCCTGCTGACGGTTTTTCATCTGCTGCCCGTTTCCTGCGGGATTCTCACCCTCCTGTTCGCTCTTTTCTTTGACAGAAAAACCCTGCGCATTGACTACGCACTGCTCCTCAGCTTCTTTTTCTTCTTCGGCCTGGCGGAAAACCTGAAACTGTTACTGGCCGCGGAGATCGGCCATTCCGGTCATATTTTTTTCTTTTCTGCCCTGGCAAGTCAGGTGATGAGCAATGTTCCGGCCACCCTGCTCTTTTCAAAATTTACATCAAACTGGAAGGCCCTTCTCTGGGGGGTTAATACGGGAGGATTTGGCAGCCTGGTCGGTTCTCTGGCCAATCTGATTGCCTATAAAATATACGTGACACATCAGGATTCAGGCGACATTGCCATGTTCACCATTAAATTTCTGATAATGGGCTATATGGCTTTTCTACTGTCGGTGGGATTATATTTCTTTTTCTGACGTTGAAGTTCGCTGAACCACAACTCTTCGATTTTATACATTAAAGAAGGGGGCGAAAAGATTTCCGCCCCCGATAAAACAGTTACGCGTTGGGAACGATCAGCACGGGAACCCGTGACATCCTGCTTACCCGGCGGGCGGTGGAGCCCATGACCCGGACCCCCCTGACCCTGCGGGTCGATTTGCCCATAACGATCATCCGGCAATCCGCCTCTTCCGTCAGGCGGAGGATCTCTTCACTTGGTTTTCCCTGGACAACATGCACCTCCTTCACCAGGCGGGATTCCTTTTCTTCATCGCACTCCTCCTCATAAAATTTTTCCAGCCGTTCTTTCATATCCGCCAGAATTGAGTTCATGGCCTCCTTCTGGGCTTCTTCGGTCACCTCTTTTGACAGGTATGTTGAAATCACCGCCCGGGCGGTTTCACTGATCGGTTCAACCACATGAACCATTATCACGTCTGCATTGTACAGTCGTGCCAGGGCCAGGGCATGCCGGAAAACGGGCCGGGTCTGGCCTCCAAGATCAGTGGCATAGAGTATTGTCGAAATTTCGGGAGTCTTTTTCATTCTTTTTCCTCTGGGTAAAAAAGTATTCTGCTTGTGTATAAAACTCAACCTAATAAAGCGGGCACATCCCCAATTCGGCTGAGTTTCCTGGATATTCAGATCATTATTTACAGGGTCAAACAATATAATCATTTTCTCAGGGATAAAAAGGAAGGTTCGATATTTCCCTGTTTTTAAATTCAGCAATTGATCTGCAGTGAATTAGTCCATATAATAGATTGAAATCACAAGTCCAATTCTCCGGAATCAGCCGCTATTCCGGCAGACCCCGCAAATCTTCGGAGCGTCTATGAAAACTATCCACACAACCAGGGGACTTGACCTACCCGTTTCCGGCCGGCCGAGGCAGGAAATCCGCCCTGGGCATCCCGTCGGCAGGGTGGCCGTTCTCGGCGATGATTATATTGGCATGAAACCGACCATGGAAGTAAAAGAAAGAGACATGGTCAAGACCGGACAGCTTCTTTTTACCGATAAGAAAAACCCCGGTGTCAAATTTGTCGCCCCCGGCTGCGGCCGGATCCTGTCCATCAACAGGGGAGCAAAGAGAAAATTTGAATCCCTGGTGATTGAATTACAAGGTGATGAACGTATTCAGTTTCTCCCGGAGAACAGTATTCCCGAGGAAATGGATGAAGAATCAATCAGAGCCGTTTTGATTGATTCCGGGCTCTGGTCCGGTTTTCGCACCCGCCCTTACGGAAAAATTCCGGCGGTTGATTCTTTACCCGCCTCTCTTTTCATCACTGCCATGGACAGCTCACCGCTGGCTGCCGAACCGAAGACAATCATTGCAGCCCGTGAAAAAGAGTACCGGCTGGGACTGCGGCTGCTCGGCAGATTTTTCCAATCCGTACCTGTCCATTACTGCACAGGAAGCGGGGAGCTGCTGGAGTGTGAAAAAAACGATGCTTTCTCATACTGGGTATTCAAAGGACCGCACCCGGTGGGACTGCCCTCCACCCATATCCATTTTATTGATCCTGTCCATGAAAACAAAGTGGTCTGGCATATTGACTACTAGGATGTCATTGGTCTGGGACACCTGCTGCTCACCGGCTTTCTCCGGGAGGAAAAAATCATTTCTCTCGCCGGCCCGGCAACGCTCAATCCCTCTCTTGTGGAGACAAAACCTGGCGCGTATCTGCCCGATCTCTGCCGCAGCGAACTGATCCTGGATGATGTCCGGGTCATTTCCGGCTCGGTCCTGAGCGGCCATGAATCCACCGGCAATTTTTCCTTTCTCGGACGGTACCATAACCAGGTTTCGGTTCTCTCCGATGACAGCGGCCGCTCTCTTCTCAACTGGGCCATGCCGGGCAGTGAACAGTTCTCCGTCAGGCCGATGTTTGTTTCGGCCCTGAAAAAAAGTCTGAGCCTCCCCTTCACCACCGCCTTATGGGGCGGCAGACGGGCAATTTATCCCCTGGGCACTTATGACCAGGTCATGCCCCTTGATATTATCGCCACCTCGCTCCTCAAAACTCTTTTTTCAGACGACACGGAAAAAGCGCGGGACCTGGGCTGCCTGGAACTGGTGGAGGAAGACCTGGCCCTTTGCAGTTTCGTCTGCCCCGGAAAAAACGAATTCGGTCCGCCCCTGCGCCGTATGCTGACAGCCATAGAACAGGGATATTGAGATGATGACCTGAAACTCCACCAACCGGAAAATGATGAAATTCCTCAGCGCATATTTTGAAAAACTTGGCCGTTATTTTGAGCCGGGAGAACGACTGGAAAAATACTACCCGCTCTACGAGGCCTTTGACTCCTTTCTCTTTGGCAGCAGCAAAACCACAAGCCTTGCCCCCCATGTGCGGGATTCAATGGACCTGAAAAGGATCATGTCCATTGTTATTGTCGCCCTGCTTCCCTGCGTGTTCATGGCCCTGTGGAATACCGGTTACCAGGCCAATCTGGCCATCAGCAACATGGGCCTGGGCAGTCCCGGCGGCTGGAGGGGCACTGTCATGGCCCTGGTCGGCTGCAATCCTTCCGATATACTTTCCAATCTTGTCCTGGGCGCCCTCTACTTCCTGCCGGTCTATCTCGTGACCCTGCTGGTCGGCTCCATCTGGGAGGGATTGTTCAATCTTATCCGGGGCCATGAATTTTCCGAGGCCTTCCTGGTCACATCCATGCTCTTTGCCCTCACCCTGCCCCCTTCCATTCCCCTCTGGCAGGTGGCGGCGGGCATCAGCTTCGGGGTTATTTTCGCCAAAGAAGTCTTTGGCGGCGTGGGACGCAATTTCATCAACCCGGCTCTTGCGGCACGGGCCTTTATTTTCTTTGCCTACCCGGCCCAGATGACCGGCGATTCCGTCTGGACCGGTGTCGACGGAGTCACGGCCGCCACAGCACTCAGCCGTTTTGCCGGTATGACGCCGGGCAGCTCCATCGACCAGGTTTCCTTTGACTGGCTGCAGTCGTTTCTGAGAGCAGTTCCCGGCTCCATGGGAGAGACATCGACCCTCGCCTGCCTTTTCGGCGCCTTTGTCCTGCTCATTACCGGTATTGCCTCGTGGCGGATCATGTCCTCCATGCTCCTGGGAGGCCTGCTCTGCGCCACTGTTTTCTGGTTGAAGGACAGCGGTATCAACCCCATGTACGCCATCCCGCCCCACTGCCACCTGGTGCTTGGCGGCTTTGCCTTCGGCCTTGTCTTCATGGCAACCGACCCGGTTTCCGCGGCCCACACCGCAACAGGGCAGTTCCTGTTCGGTTTCACCGTGGGAGTGCTCGCCATTCTCATCCGGGTGGCCAACCCAGCCTACCCTGAAGGTGTGATGCTGGCCATTCTCCTGGGTAACGTGGTGGCGCCGCTCTATGATTTTTTCGTGATCCAGGCCAATATCAAGCGGAGGAGGTTACGTCATGGCTGATGAACAGAAACAATCCCTCAATTCAGCCGCAACGGGCAATGAAAACTCCAGCCCCGACAACAGTTCGGGGGCGGAAAATGCTGCCAAAAAAGAACCGGCGGCCAAACCTTTTTATTCCGTGCTGGTGCTCGCCTTTGTCTGCTCGGCCCTGGTGGCGGGAGCCGCAGTGGGGCTCAGGCCGAAACAGGAAGCCAACCGACTCCTGGACCGCAAGAAAAACATTCTCATTGCCGCGGGACTCTACCGGGAGAAGGAGCCGATTGACAAACTCTTCGGCCCCATTGAAGCCAGGCTGATTGATCTTGCCACCGGTGAATTTGTGGACAGGGAAGATCTTGATCCAAAAACCTACAACCAGGTAAAAGCCGCCCTGATGAAGGATGATGGAAGACCGCTTGCCAGAGAGGACGATATTGCCCGCCTGGGACGCCTGGAAAAATACGGGGTCGTCTACCTGGTGAAACAGGGTGACAGGGTGACTCAGTATGTCCTGCCCGTGCGCGGTAAAGGGCTGTGGTCAACCATGTACGCTTACGTGGCCCTGGACGCCGACCTGAGCACCATCCGGGGTGTCTCCTTCTATGAACATGGCGAAACTCCGGGCCTTGGCGGAGAAATTGAAAATAAAAAATGGCAGAGCGGCTGGCGCGGTAAAAAGGTCTATGATTCCAGTGGTCAGCCGGGGTTGAAAATCGTCAAGGGCAGGGCAGCAGGGAGCGGTGATGAAAAAGTATACCAGATCGATGGACTTTCCGGGGCAACCCTTACCGCCAAAGGAGTCAACAACCTGATGGAATTCTGGTTTGGCGATCACGGCTACAAACCGTTTTTCAAAAATATTAAAACGCAGATGAAAGGATAGGTGTCATGGCTGAAACAAAATCCGAACTGCTTCTCCGCTCTATTTTCAAAAGAAACCCAATCGGCCTGCTGGTCCTGGGTATCTGCAGCGCCCTGGCCGTTACCGGACAGATGAGCACGGCCTTTGTCATGTCGGTCTGTGTCACCCTGGTGGTGGCCTTTTCCAGCCTGACCATCTCCATTGTCCGCTTCCAGATACCCGACAGCGTCCGGATCGGCATCCAGATAACCGTCATCGCCACCCTGGTTATCCTGGTGGACCAGATCCTCAGGGCCTATTTTTTCGACCTGTCAAAACAGCTCTCCATCTATGTCGGACTGATCATCACCAACTGTATTGTCATGGGGCGTGCTGAAGGCTTCGCCATGAGTAATCCGCCCGTCGCCTCTTTTATTGACGGCATCGGCAACGGACTGGGCTATGGATTTGTACTCATGTCCGTGGCCTTTGTCCGGGAACTTTTCGGGGCCGGGACCCTGTTCGGCATCCAGATACTGCCCCTGGCCGGGGACGGCGGCTGGTATGTGCGCAACGGACTTCTGGTTCTGCCCGCCAGTGCCTTTTTTCTGATTGCCCTGCTTATCTGGATCCTCAGAACTGTTGATCCTGAACAACAGGAGAAAGACTGATGACTCACTATCTCGATATCGTTTTAAGATCGATCTTTCTGGAAAACCTGCCCCTCAGTTTCTTTCTGGGCATGTGCACCTTCCTGGCCATCTCCAGAAAGGTGAAAACAGCCATCGGCCTGGGAGCGGCGGTTCTGTTCATCATGGTTATCACCGTTCCCATCAATAATCTCATCCTCAACCACCTCCTCAAACCGGGGGCACTGGCCTGGGCAGGTCAACCGGACCTGGATCTCACCTTTCTTGGCCTTTTGACCTATATCGCCGTGATTGCCGCAGTCGTGCAGATCCTGGAAATGGTCCTGGACCGCTTTATCCCGACCCTGTACAACACTCTCGGTATCTTTCTGCCGCTGCTGACCGTCAACTGCGCCATTTTCGGCGGCAGTCTCTTTATGGTGGAACGTGATTATACTTTTGGCGAGAGCATTGCCTACGGCTTCGGGGCCGGCGGCGGTTTTTTCCTGGCGGTCGTCCTGCTCGGGGCCATCAGGGAGCGACTCGAATACTCTGACCCGCCGGCAGGTCTGCGCGGCCTGGGGCTGACCTTTATCACCACGGGACTTATCGCCATGGCTTTTATGGGCCTTGCGGGCATGGAACTGCAATAGACGTGATAACAGATTCAGGACAATAAAAAATGAATGAAATAATTTTCGGCATACTCTGCTTCTCCGGCCTGCAGCTCATCCTGGTCACCCTGATCGTGGCGGCGAAAAAAACGCTGCTTCCCGGTGGAGAGGTGGCCATCACAGTCAATGAAGACAAACGGTTCACCACTTCTCCGGAAGGAAAACTCCTTACAACCCTTGCCGGGCACGGGGTTATCCTCTCCTCCGCCTGCGGCGGCGGTGGGAGCTGCGGCCAGTGCAGATGTATCGTGCGGGAGGGTGGCGGCTCCATCCTGCCCACGGAACGGGGCCAGATCAATAACCGCGATGCCGGAAAAGGGGTGCGCCTTTCCTGCCAGGTCCCCGTAAAAAGGGATATGCTCATCGAGGTGCCGCCGGAAGTGCTCGATGCCAGAAAATGGCTCTGCACCGTACAATCCAACCGCAACGTGGCCACATTCATAAAAGAACTGGTATTAAAACTTCCGGAAGACGAGGAAGTCAACTTTCGTGCCGGCGGTTACATTCAGATTGAGGTGCCGCCCCACACCCTGGAATACAGGAATTTTGATATTGACGAGCGATTTCTCTCCGACTGGACAAAATTCAAGATGTTCCAGTATCGCTCCCATGTCTACGCCCCCGTCACCAGGGCCTATTCCATGGCCAACTGGCCTGGAGAAAAGGGCATCATCAAACTCAATGTCCGTATCGCCAGCCCGCCGCCGGGCAGTGATACCGCCCTGCCTCCCGGCCAGGTTTCCTCCTATATTTTTAACCTGCAGCCGGGAGACGAGGTGACTATCGCCGGACCGTTTGGAGAATTCTTTATGGGTGACAGCGACTCGGAAGTCATGCTCATAGGCGGCGGGGCGGGGATGGCGCCTCTCCGCAGCCATGTCTTTGATCTCTTCAGGGGAAAACAGACTGAAAGAAAAGTCTCCTTCTGGTATGGAGGCCGATCACTGAGAGAAGTCTTTTACGACGATGAGTTCAGAGCGCTGGCTGAAGAATTTGATAATTTTTCCTTTTACCTGGCCCTCTCGGATCCCCAGCCGGAAGACAACTGGACCGGCTATACCGGTTTTATCCACCAGGTTGTGCTGGACAACTACCTCAAAGACCATCCGGCTCCGGAGGACATCAATTACTACCTTTGCGGCCCGCCCATGATGAACAGTGCCATTTTCGTAATGCTTGAAGACCTCGGGGTCGAAAAGGAAAATATCCACTTTGACGACTTCGGGTAAGACCATGATTACCCACTTCCTTATCCTGCTGACAACGGCCTTCTGCCTGATCCTGACCACCGCCCTTGTCATCAGCTTCTGCAAACGAAGACAGAACAGAACCCGCCACGGTCTGACCGGTATGTGCCACCAGAGTGGTGGGGCCATGTGCGGAAGCTGTGCGTCGCAGATGCAAAATAAACCCTCAGAAAAAACCATCCCTTCCCTTCTTCCCCGGAACCCTCCTGAATAGTCCTACCCCTGCTCGCAAACATCTTAAATTTACTTTTACAGAAATATATTCATATTAAATTGACTTTTTCATGAAAATACAGTCTAATTATTCATGTTAAGCAAAATCAAGGGTGTTCGGAAAATATATACAATAAAATCAGCAAAATGATCATTGACGAAACAAATCTGGAAATTCTCCGGCATCTGAAGGATGGCCGAAAATCCTACAAGCTGATCGCCTCTGAGCTTTCCATTACCGAAAATACGGTGAGATCCAGGGTAAAAAAACTGATCGAGGAAGGCATACTCGACATTTCCGGCAACGTCAGTATTGACTCCCTCAGTGGTCACAACCTGCTTTACCTCGGTGTAAAACTGAAAACAATGGAACTGCAGGAAAAGGCGGCCGAGTTCAGCCAGCTCAAGGGTGTAGTCTCCGTGGGAATTGTCACCGGAAGATATGATCTCATCCTTCAGGTTCTCCTGGGGCCCGAAAATACACTTCTGAAATTTATTACCGGCCAGGTGGCAAAAATCAAAGACGTGCAGACCATTGAAAGTTTTATTGTCTTCGAAGGATACAACCTTCGGGTTCCTTATATTCTCTGATAACACCCTGGAACAATGGCACGCTCAACTCGTATGACATCACTTTTCCCGCATACCCTGGCACGGGGACTTCTCCTCCCTCCGGACAGGGTAGTGCGGGGAAACTGCTGAAACAGACACTCGAGGCAGTCCAGCAAATTCTCTCTATATATCATGTATATATTGATTTTATGTCATAATTAAATTTTCTCTTTTTCTGAAGTGCGGGATTCAGATCAAGACTGCGGCAAGAACAGATGCAACGTTTGATACTATCAACTCAATGTCATTAACTTTAAGGTCGGAATGGGACTCACTGCTTAAGTTAACGACATTGACTATCAACTCAAAAGGAGACAGAGCGATGATTGTCGGAATTCTCAAAGAGATCAAAATTGCGGAAAACCGGGTCTGCATGACCCCCGCCGGTGTTGAAACCATGGTCCACAACAACCACAAGGTTCTGGTGGAAAAAAATGCGGGCAAAGGCAGTGGATTCACCAACAAGGCCTATGAAAAGGCTGGTGCTGTGATCGTCAACAGCGCAAAGGAAATTTTCAAGAAAGCCGACATGGTCATGCATGTCAAGGAACCCCAGCCATCTGAGTACAGCCTGATCAGAAAGGACCAGATTGTCTTCACCTATCTCCATCTCGCGGCAGAAGAAAAACTGACCAAAGCCCTGATCAAGGCAAAATCGGTCAATATAGCCTACGAAACAATTCAGAAAGCGGACAGGAGCCTGCCTCTCCTCACACCCATGAGCGAAGTTGCAGGAAGAATGGCCGCCCAGGAAGGCGCCAACTACCTGCAGATGACCAAGGGCGGGCGCGGTATTCTCCTCGGCGGCGTACCCGGAGTTGAACCGGGGGTTGTTGTTGTCATCGGCGGCGGGGTGGTCGGCATCAACGCGGCCCAGATGGCCTGCGGACTCGGCGGCAAAGTCTACCTGATGGACACCAACCTGGACCGCCTTCGCTACCTGCGGGAAGTCATGCCCGCCAACTGTTTTCCGGTCATGAGCAGCAAGCCCAAGCTCCGTGAACTGCTGAAAAAGGCGGATCTGGTCATCGGTGCTGTTCTTATTCCCGGGGCCAAGGCGCCCAAGCTGGTTACCCGTGATATGCTGAAAGGCATGAAGAAAGGTGCGGTAATGGTGGATGTCGCCATCGACCAGGGCGGCTGTTTTGAGACCTCCAAGGCTACAACCCATGACGATCCGGTCTACACCGTTGACGGTGTTGTCCATTACTGCGTTGCTAATATGCCCGGTGCCGTAGCCAAGACCTCCACCCTGGCCCTGACCAACGCCACCCTGCCCTATGCCCTCGAAATCGCCAACAAGGGCTGGAAGAAGGCCTGCAGGGAAAACAACGAGATTAAGCTTGGAGTCAATATCGTTGACGGCAAGGTTACCTACTCTGCCGTAGCCGAAGCGTTTGGCCTGAAATTCACATCCATTGACAAGATACTGAAATAGTGTCCACTCCCCCCTTACCCGAATACATCCTGTTAATTCATGGTGTATTCGGGTAAAAAGCACCCTTTCAAAATCTGCACGTGTATGATAATTACTACTGTTGCAGAACCTTTTCTTCTACCGAATTCACTGCTGATGTTCTGTGACTGATCACAGGATTTTCGAATGCCTGAATCCTGCTCTTAAGGGATTCTGATTACCCATGAAACTCAGCCGAATTGCGGATGTACCTGCTTTATCAGGCAAGCCTACGGTTCACAAGTATCAGGCTGAGTTTTGTATGTAATCAGCTCAGGGATTAACCGCTGCAGTCAACCATACGGCCAATTGTAACCGTGAAAAACCTGGAGACCTGTGAGTAATTACTTGGTTTCTGAGCACTGAAGAGTACTTGATAAATAACAAACCGACCATCAGTCCCGGAGAAAATCTCTGATGTCTCGCCATTCCGACAATCCTGAAAAACTGAAGAACCTGGACCTGCCTGATCAGTTCCTCCAGAATGGTTCCAATGACCTGGGGCATTTTATATTTTACAATCTGCCGATTGGCATATTTCGAAGCATTCCTGACGAAAATGGTCGCTTTATCCTGGCCAACCCGCCGCTTGTCAAGATGTACGGGTACTCGAGAGTTGAGCATTTTCTCAAGATTCCGGTCAAAGAAACCTACTGGGATCCAGACGATCGAAAACTGCTCATTGCAAAATTGCTCTCCCATGATGAAGTCAACCGTAAGGTGATTAAATTCAAAAAAAAGAATGGCGGTTTCTTCTGGGGTGCTGTAACAGCAAGAGTCACCAGGGACAGCACTGGAAAAGCCATCTTTTTTGATGGTGCCATAGAAGACATTACCCTGGCAAAGGAGAATGAACTGAGACTGACTGAAGAGCGGGTTTTTTCCGACTCTATTCTCGAAGCCCTGCCCGGCCTGTTCTGGCTCAATGATGAAAATGGACGCTGCATCCGCTGGAATAAAAATGTTGAACTGGTCTATGGCTACAGTGCCGAGGAAATTCAGAATCTTCACGCCATTAACGATGTCACCGCATCAGAAAGCATTGCGGCCCTGCAAAAAGCAACCGCCAATGCCCTGAAAGGAGGATCCGGTTATTGTGAGTATGAAATAAAAACAAAATACGGCAAAAAAATATCTTTTGCCGGTGATGCTCGCCTGGTCACGATAAATAACAAAAAATACCTGGCCTGTGTTGAGCTTGATATATCAAAACGTAAAGCTGTTGAAAAACAGTTACGTGACGCACTCCAGGAAATACAGCAGCTCAAGGACAGGACAGAGGCTGAAAATGTCTACCTGCTGGACGAAATAAACAGTGAAACAAACGAAGATATAATGATCGGCAGAAGTCCACAGTTTTTCAGTATGCTGCAGACTGCCAAAAAAGTAGCCCCGACCAATGCAACAGTGCTCATCCAGGGGGAAACAGGAACCGGGAAAGGCCTGCTGGCAAAATATATCCATAGAAAAAGTCCAAGAAGCAGGAAAACACTGATAAAACTCAACTGTGCAAACCTTCCGTCCACAATGATCGAAAGTATTCTTTTCGGCCATGAAAAAGGTGCTTTTACAGACGCTGCAACAGTACGTATAGGCCGGTTCGAGCTTGCCCATGAATCTACTATTTTTCTTGATGAAATAGCAGAACTGCCTTTGACCCTTCAGGCAAAACTGCTCCGGGTGATTGAAGAAGGAGAATTCGAACGACTAGGCGGAACAGAGACAAAAATTGTCGATGTGAGAATCATCGCCGCAACCAACAGGAATCTTGAAGAAGAGGTTAAGGATGGAAACTTTCGCCAGGATCTTCTGTTTCGCCTGAATGTCTATCCAATTTCCCCCCCGCCCCTGCGAACACGAAAAGATGATATTCCACTGCTGGTGCAGTTTTTTATCAACAAATTCAATAAATCCCTGGGCAAATCCATCTCGGGAATCCCCAATGAAGTCCTGGAAAATTTCATGAACTATTCCTGGCCGGGGAATATCAGAGAACTGCAGAACGTCATTGAACGCGACATGATCAACAGCAGCGGGATGACATTGAAAAAGAGTACCCTCACAGCTTCTTCTTCCCCGACCAGGCCGGAAGAAGACATATTCGCGTCTCAAACTCTCAGGGAAGTTGAATCAGCACATATTCTTCGCGTTTTAAGACAGACAAACTGGGTGATAGAAGGCAGAAACGGGGCAGCCAGAATCCTTGATCTGAATCCCAGCACTCTTCGAGGCCGCATGCGAAAACTGGGAATCCGCCGACCTGCACCTGTTCCTCAGTTTTGAGACAGTTCCCTCCAAACTGATCTGAACCGCCGGAAACCCGTCATATTTGACGGAAAAGTTCCTCCTCCCTCATAATAACCGTATTTCAGGATCTGAAATGAATGTTATCCACGGTAACCGCAGGTAATTCTATTTTTCTTCCATCCTTTTTTCTTCTGGTAATATCTCTGTAACATACTGAATTATTAAATAATAATATATATTATCTCCACACCCAACATTCCGTCGTATTTGGCGGTGCCGTCAAATACGACGGAATGTCACTGAAAACACATGTCCTCTTTTTTTACATCTATCTGTATTTACGATATTTCCCCGGTACAACCAACCATGGCACAGACATTGCTTTAAGCCTTGTGGAAAAATTGCCGACAATCCAGGGCATATACCAACCCCAAAAGAAAAGGAGTGCAAAATGATTAATGAAGAACAACTCGCTGAACTATCATATGAAGAGGCTCCAAAAATTATAACAGACCAGATTCCCGGCCCGAAAACCCAGGAAGATCTGGAAAAATCAATCCAATTTGAATCGATGGCAAGAGGCGGAGGCAGGTTTCCCCTGGTCTTTGCCGAGGGCAGGGGCGTAACGGTAAAAGATCCTGATGGTAACATCTATATTGACATTACCGCAGGGGTAGCCGTCAATTCAGTGGGCAGATGCAACCCGAGAGTTGTCAAGGCAATGAAAGCGCAAATGGATACGCTGATGCATGCCAGCGACATCTCCAATGTAAAAAGATCCCAGCTTGGAGAAGTCATCGCAGGGATAATGCCCGGAAAACTGAAAAACAACTGTATAACGTATTTCACCCAGGGAGGTAGCGGTGCTGTTGAAACAGCAATAAAATTCGTGCGGAAAATCACCGGCCGCAGCCAGATCATCGCGTTCCACGGCGCCTACCATGGAGTCTGGTGCGGTTCGAACTCTCTTACTACCGGCGACCAGTACCGCAAAGGATACGGCCCATTTATCCCTGGAGTTATCCATTTACCCTACCCCTACTGCTACAGATGCTGCTTTGGCCTGAAATATCCCGACTGCAATCTCCAGTGTGCGAAATATGTGGACTATGTCCTCAACACCCCATACACGGGAGCCGATGATGTTGGAGCTCTCATTATCGAAGCCCAGCAGGGCGAAGGTGGGTACCTGCCGCCTCCTCCGGGTTACCTGGAAATCGTTAAAAAAGCATGTGAAAAACACGGTGCGCTGTATATTTCAGATGAAGTACAGGCGGGTGCCGGACGAACAGGAAAAATGTGGTGTATTGAGCATAGCGATGTTGAACCGGACATGATCACCTGGGGCAAGGGCATGGGCGGTGATGTACCCATGGCCGGACTCTCCATCAGGAAAGACCTGGCCGAACAGATCGAAGACCATTCGCAGCCCAATACCTTTGCAGGCAATGCCGTGAATGCCGTAGCCTGTATGACAAACGTAGAAATTCTGACAGAAAACGACCATGCCCTGATCAACCGCGCGGCAACTGTTGGAGAGGAAATTTTGACATATCTGCAGAAAGAGGCTGAATCAATCGACATTATAGGCGATGTACGTGGCCGAGGATTCATGATTGGCATTGAAATGGTCAAAGATAAAAAAAGCCGGGAGCCCCTGGAAAATGATAAAGTGGTTTCCATGATCATGGCCATGCTCAGCAGAGGACTGGTCATGGTTCCCTGTGGACGGTTCGGCAATGTTTTCCGGTTTATGCCTTCACTGATCATAACAAGAAACCACGCCCGGATTTCGGCTGATATCCTGCTGGAAACAGCCCGTGAAATTCAAAACAAATCCTGATTGCCCATGAAACTCAGCCGGGATGAAGATATGCCTGTTTTATCAGGCTGAATTTTGAACGCTATTGAACCCCGCATCTCCGGCAGGTAAGCGAAGACTCCGAACTTACCAATTGCAGGATTTAGGTTATAATTAATTGATAAAGGAGTAATTCTGATGAAAAAATATGTATCCGTCTGCAGTATAGCTTTATTCTGCCTTGCAGTTGCCGTTCTTTTCACGATCCTTCCCATCCAAAAGGCTGCTGCAGCAAAAACCTATCGAATGAAAATACAGTCTGCTTACCCCCGGGGCGACCTATCCATGGAACTCCTCAAGGTTTTTGCTGATTCGGCGAAGAAAAACAGCGATGGAAAAATTAAAATAAAAGTTTTTGCGGAGCCGGAACTGGTTCCCGGGGATCAACTGTTTGGTGCGACAAAACAAGGTGTTGTCGACATGCTCCAGGCAATGGGTGGATTCTGGTCAGGTATTATCCCCCTTGGCAATGTTGAATTCAATCTTCCTTTGGCATACCGACTCAACAAGGGCATGACATTTAAGGAAAAAGCTACTGCGATCCGCAGTTTCATCATGCAGCCTGAGGTCATAGGTCTGCTGCGCAAGGAATATGCCAAGCACGGCTTCTATTACCTCGATGTCCACACCTACGGCCCTGTACCCTTTATTCTTTCCACGAAACCGGTCAGGGAATGCAGCGACCTCAAAGGCATGAAAATAAAGGCGGACGGTATCAACCGGACGTTTCATAACAGTGTCGGCATGCAGGCAGTAGACATGTCTCCCACCGAAACCTATATGGCCCTGAAACTCGGCGTGGTGGATGCGGCAGAATGGGATGTGAGTGCCGTCACCGGCCTCAAATGGCATGAAGTTGCCCCGTATTGGGTCAAAGGTATGGAAAGTGACCATACACTCGGACACATTTTAGTCAGTCTGAAAAAATGGAATAAATTGCCGGAAGATATAAAAAAGGCGCTGCACACGGCGGCGGAAGATTACTGGTATGCCTCGGTTGATGCCTACCAGAAAGAACTGGAGACAGTTAAGCTGCTGGAAAAGGAAGGAAAAATTACAGAAAATATTCTCAGTAAATCCTGCCAGGAGCAATATGCCGCAGGTGCCCGGAAGATCTGGACCGATATCGCCGCGGAAGATCCGGCAAATGCGGAGATGATCGGCTATATCAAGGCCTGGCTCAAAAAAATGAACCAGTAGAACAAAATGAGGCATATCAGAATCAGGTGAAATGGCAATTTTCAAGTTCACCATGAATTCAGGATAAGATTTAAAGTATACAGGTGTAGACTTTGAAGAAACTGACGGAAAGTATCAAGCGATGCATTGAATCTATCGGCAGTATTACAAGTTTTCTCATTCTCGCGATTATCGCGATCACCACTTATGAAGTTGTTGCCCGTTACGCCTTCAACTCGCCAACCAGCTGGGCCTGGCCGATAAACAAACAACTTTTTGGCGTTTTTGTCATGGTTTCCGGGAGTTATGCTCTTATCCACAAGAGTCATATCAGGATAGAAATGCTCTATGAACGATTTCCAAGAGGTGTAAAAAAAATAATCAACCTGTTGACCCTTTTTGCGGCACTCTGCTTTCTCGGGAGCTTACTGTGGAAAAGCGGTTCAATGGGATTCGATGCCTGGCAAAACAAGGAGAAAATGGTAGGTGTTTTCAAACTTCCCCTCTATCCATTGAAAATGTTGATTCCAATAGGCACAGCGATTTTCCTGGCAGCCTGTTTTGCGATTTACATTGGAGACAGGGATAAGGGAGGGAAAGAATGAGCATTGGCTTTATCACTATTTTACTGTTCGGAGGCCTGCTGGCACTCCTGCTCCTTGGAATCCCCGTAACCTTTTCTCTCGGAAGTATTACGGTTATTCTGACGTATCTTATCGAAGGCCCTGATTCTCTCTATACTGTTGCCACGACAACATATCAACAGATCACCAGCCCCACCTTGATGACCATTCCCCTTTTTTTGATAATGGGAAATTTCCTTGTGAAGTCAGGCATATCAGAACTGATGTACAACGGTTTAAGCTACTGGCTGTCCGGGCTGCGGGGTGGACTGGCTATTGTCTCCATTGGTGTATGCGTCAGTCTGGCAATGTGTGGTGGGTTCGGCCCTGGCATTCTCACAATGGGACTTGTTGCCGTACCCGCAATGCTGAAACACGGGTACTCAAAAAATATAGCCCTTGGTTCGGTCATGGCCGGAGGAGTGCTGGGGGAAATCATCCCTCCGGCAATCATCATGATTATCTTTGCCTTTATTGCCCGTATTTCCATTGGCAAACTTTTTTTTGGCGGTTTCATTCCCGGACTGCTGCTGGCCTGTCTCTATATCATCTTTATTATTATTACCGGTATAGTCAATCCCCGGGCCCTGCCGAAAACCACTGTTGACGTCTCCTGGTCAATGCGATTTAAAGTGTTAAAGGAAATAACCTTGCCGGCGCTCCTTGTTTTACTGGTCCTCGGTTCAATTTTCAAAGGAATTGCCACTCCAACGGAAGCTGCAGGTGTCGGGGCCCTGGGTTCCATCATCATCTGCGCAATCTATGGAAAGCTGAGCATCGAAGTCATAAAGGAATCCTGCCTGGAGACATTAAAAATCACGGGAATGGTACTGTGGATTCTCATTCCCGCGACACTTCTCGGGGTTTTCTATGTATCCGTTGGTGCCCAGGATATGATCATGGATTTAATTGACTCCCTTTCCGTAAACCGCTACGTGATTCTCTTCTGTATGCAGATCATACTCCTCATCTTCGGTATGTTCATGGATGACTATGCCGTAGTTACCATCTGCGCGCCAATCATGCTGCCCATTGCCACTCTTCTCGGTTTTGACCCGATCTGGTTCTCCATACTTTTTATTCTCAACATGCAGATGGCCTACATGACCCCGCCATTCGGCTGGGCATTAATCATGATGAAAGCAGTTGCTCCCCCCGAAGTTACAACCAGGGATATCTGGAGATCGATACCACCGTTTGTTCTCATCCAGTTTCTCGTTCTGCTCCTTGTCATGATTTTCCCAACCCTTGCCACCTGGCTGCCCAACCGGATGTTTTGACGAAAATCTACCATTAAGAGGCTTAAAATAATGAAAAAAATATTACGGATCAACCTGACGGACCAGACTTTTCAATTCGAGAATATTCCAGACAAATATATGCAGCTGGGAGGCCGGGGACTCAGTTCAAAAATCATCGCTAACGAAGTAAAACCTGACTGTGATCCCCTCGGCAGTGAAAATAAGATTGTTCTGGCACCGGGCATTCTGTCCGGAACAAGAGTACTCTGCAGCGGCAGGTTATCAGTAGGCACGAAAAGTCCGCTGACCAATACTATCAAAGAAGCAAATGCGGGTGGAGCAGTCGCTGCCCAACTGGCTGGACTCGGACTCCATTGCGTAATTCTTGAAGGATCCGGAGAAAATCACACCCTTGTGAAAATAACACCTGAAGGCGTTATTTTTTCACAGGCAACAGATCTTGTGCAAAAGGGAAATTACCAATGCATGGAGATGCTCCGCCGGAAACATGGCGATGAAATCGGTATCATCTGTATCGGGCCGGCCGGAGAAATGCAGCTCATGGCTTCAGCAATTGCCGTATCCACCAGGGATCACCATCTCAGGTTTGCCGCCCGCGGTGGTGTCGGAGCGGTAATGGGATCCAAGAAACTCAAAGCGGTAATCATTGAAACAGGCGGAAAAACAGGAGCAACACCCTTGGATCCACCCCGGTTCGACAGGGCGGCCACCGCTCTTGCAAAAGGTGTTACCGCCCATCCATTGATCGGCGGCTTGAAAAACCTGGGAACACCTGTTCTTGTCAATCTGATCAATGGTCTTGGGGCCTTGCCGACACAAAATTTTTCCCGTGGACAGTTCAAATTCGCCGAACAGCTTTCAGGCGAACAACTGGCTGAACTCATAGCAAAACGCCCGGATGCACAGGCTTCGCATGCCTGCATGAAAGGATGCATAATCCATTGTTCAAATATATTGACAGACGAAAACGGAAATCTCATCTGCAGCTCCATTGAATACGAAACCCTTGCCCTCCTGGGCAGTAACTGCATGATCAGTGACATTGAAACCGTCGCCCGTCTGAACAGGGTCTGCAACGACCTGGGACTTGACACAATGGAAACAGGTGGCGCACTGGCAATCGCGATGGAGGCCGGCAAACTTCCCTGGGGTGACGGTGAAAAAGCCCTTTTACTCCTGGACTCCATCTATGACGGCGGGGAAAGCGGACTGATGATAGGTAATGGTGCTCATTTTACTGGAAAAGCACTGGGCGTTACACGAATCCCAAGTGTCAAGAAACAGTGCATTTCCGGATATGACCCAAGAGTATTAAAGGGCACAGGTGTCACTTACGCGACCTCAACCATGGGGGCGGATCATACCTGCGGCAATGCACTTCCCAGTCCGGCCAATCCGGAGTACAATCCATCAGCCCCTGCGGGACAGGCACCTGTCTCTAAATTCCTTCAAACCTACTTTGCTGCGATAGATTCCCTTGGTCTCTGTCTCTTTTCCTCTTTACCGGTTCTCGATATTCCCGAGCTCAAACAACATATCGTGGAATGTGCTTCAGCGATGCTGGGAGAACCATTGGGTGACGGGTACATTGAACAACTGGGTGAAAGCGTGATTAAAACAGAAAAGCGTTTCAATAACGCTGTCGGATTTGACAGACGGGACGACAGACTGCCTGATTTTTTCAGCCATGAACCTCTCCCCGAAAACAACGCAATTTTTGATGTGTCCGACGAGGAGCTGGACAGTGTCCACTCAGATTGATTTTTATGTAATTGCTCACAGGTAATAAATCATATGATTGCTACCCCTGTTACCAGTTGCATTTTTATTACCTGAATCCTGCACTTCTGAAAATGGAAAAAGTTATTATCGCTTGATTTCAATGTGTTATAAGATGGTTAGTGAATATAATCTTTCACTTTTCAAGCAAATAACCATTTTTCCATTTTCTTTGCCCTGCGGGCCTGGCAGTTTCATCGCCCCCAGAGCAGAAAGGCCTTGATAAAGGAATCCAGGTTACCGTCGAGCACGCTGTCCACGTTGCCGGATTCATGATCAGTCCTGTGGTCTTTGACAAGCCTGTACGGCTGCAGGACATAGGAACGAATCTGGCTGCCCCAGGAAATCCCCTTTTTGTCTCCGTGCAACCCTTCGTGCTGCTCCGCCTGTTTTTCCTTTTCCAGTTCGTAGAGCTGGGCCACCAGCATCTTCATCGCCATATCCTTATTACGATGCTGGGATCGTTCGTTCTGACACTGGACAACAACCCCCGTGGGCAGATGGGTAATACGAATTGCGGAGTCGGTCTTGTTGACATGCTGTCCCCCGGCACCACTGGCCCGATAGGTGTCAATGCGCAGATCCTTTTCCTCAATTTTGATATCAACAGAGTCGTCCAGTTCCGGCATGACCATGACGGAGGCAAAGGAAGTGTGGCGCCTGCCACTGGTATCAAAGGGTGATATACGGACCAGCCGGTGAATCCCCAGCTCCGAGCGCAGATATCCATAAGCGTAACGCCCCTTCACCATGAAAGTAACGCTTTTGGTCCCCGCCTCATCTCCCGCCAGATGATCGAGAATAACCGCCTTGAAGCCGCGGGTCTCCGCCCATCTCAGGTACATGCGCAGGAGCATGTCCACCCAGTCCTGGGCCTCGGTGCCTCCGGCTCCCGCGTGAATGGCCACAATGGCATTGGCCGTGTCATGCTCACCACTGAACATGCACTCCATCTCCGCCACATCCAGCTGCTCGGACATGGACTCAATCTTCTGAGCAACTTCCTCCTCGATCTCGCGGTCCTTTTCCTCCATGGCCATCTCCAGCAGGAGTTCCGTTTCCTCAAGATCATGCCACCTGGCTTCCCAGTCCTTTATCGTATCCTGAAGCTGCCCATGCTGTTTCTGGACCTTCCGGGCGGTCTCCGCATCACTCCAGAAATCGGGAGCCAGGGTCTGGCGTTCCAGCTGCTCCAGTTTTTCCTTCTTTCCGGCTAAGTCAAAGATGCTCCTTTAAGGCAAGGAGTCGAGCCTTCAAATCGTTTAACTTCTGTTTTGACACTGCACCACCAGCTTCCATAGACATGATAACTTCCTGTATTTATATTTTTTCTACTTTTCGTGTTTTATCTTTTTCTGAGCCTTGTCTTCCCGGACAGAACCGCCAGGCAGCCTGCCACCAGACAAAAAGGCCCGAAAAGATACCCGTACCGGGCCCAGAAAGTCTTTTCTTCCCTGAGCTGAACATCATCAACATGCCCATACGGCCGAAAGAGTCCCGACTCACCTGCAACCTCGCCAAGGGGGCTGATGAAGGCTGAGATCCCGGTATTGGCCGCCCGGACAACAGAACGCCGGCTTTCCACCGCCCGCAGTACCGCCATGGCAAGGGACTGGTGCGGGGCACTTGATTTACCATACCAGGCATCATTGGTCAAATTAACAAGCATATTCGCCCCGGCCATGACCCACTTCCTTGTGAGCTCCGGAAAAACAGATTCAAAACAGATAAGAACTCCGATCCTGCCCTGTTTCCAGGCCAGCGGGCGTTCAATTTTTCCGGCCGAGAAATCGCCTGTATTCTCCACGAGAGGAGCCAGAAAAGGCAGGAATTTTTTCAACGGCACATATTCTCCGAACGGGACCAGATGACTTTTATAATATTTGCCGCTTATTTTTCCCCTGTCATCCAGAAGTAGTGCACTGTTGAAATAATGAATTTTTTTCCTGCCGTAATCAACTATCTCATACCATGGTGCCCCCGTGAGCAGGGCAGCACCGCCAGACGTCAGCTCTTTCAAGGCTCCCATATATTTACCGGATACCGGATAAAACGGCAACGCCGTTTCAGGCCAGACCAGCAGCTCCGGCTGTGAAGTCCGCAGAAGAGTGCGGGAGAGTTCCGTATATTTATCTATGGTCGCAATCCTTGCGGTAGTTGACCACTTCATACTCTGATCAATATTTCCCTGGACGATACCTGTGCGGATTGAAGACGATTCCACCGCAAGACTGTCCTCCACAGCAACGCGGCGAAAAAACGAATACCCGCTTGCAACAAGGACCACAAGAAGGCCGGAAACTAAAATAGACCGGAAGTCAATTGGCCGACATCTTCCAGCCGCAGGAAGGGCAACCAGGCAATTGATAAAAAGTATCAGCCAGGTAATACCATGGTGCCCGAAGATATCCGCACTCTGGATGAATAATGGCGCCGACCAGAGGCCGTATCCCAAGTCCATCCAGGGTATACCGGTGAAAGCCACCCCCTTCAGCCAGTCAAACCCCACCCAGAGAGTCGGCAGAAACCACAGGGCGACCAGCGGGGAAAAGGCCGTCATCACTATTCTTGCCGAAACGGCGAAAAGTACGAAATACAGAGCCATATAGGAGGCAAACAGAACCAGAGCCCCCACGGCGATTGACCAGTGCAGCCCGCCGTACCTCCCCAGGACAATGATAATCCAGTAAAGAAGAAGGATGAAATGAAGAAATCCACAGACGAACCCGTATCGGCGAACCTGCTTCATCGAAACTGTTCGATCAGCAACAGAGAGCAGAAAGGGAACCAGGGCAAGAAAAAGCAGAGGCCACAGTTCTCCCCCGCCGGGGAGCGAAAGCCAGAGAAGAACCGGTGTCGCCAGGGTCAGCAGCAGTACGGGGGGCCTGAAGAACACTGGACTATTCCTCTTCCTGCAGTCGGGTGATCAGCACCGACTGCAGATGTCGTTCAGTGGCGCTTTCCACTTCAAAGGAAAAACCGGAAATCCTGACACAGTCACCCGGCCTGGCCAGTCTGCCAAGAGAATAAATGATCATACCGCCAATGGATTCAAAAGGTCCCTCCTGAAATTCAACACCGAAATACTCTTCTATCTTTTCAACGTCCATCCGCGCGTGAACCCTGACTGTATCCGGACCGACTTCCTCGATTCTATCCTGCTTCACATCATATTCATCGTCAATTTCACCGACAATTTCTTCCAGAATATCTTCCAGGGTAATCAGGCCGCGGATAGTGCCGAACTCGTCCGTGACCATGGCCATATGTTCCTTGCGTTTCTGGAATTCAGGCAACAGATCCACGATCAGTTTGGATTCGGAGACAAAGGATACCGGTCGCAGGTATTTTTCCAGCCGATCTTTCTCCCTGTCGGAACGTATACAGAAGGCCAGCAGATCCTTTGCGTGTATGACACCTATAATCTGATCCGGATTATCCCTGTAAATCGGAATCCTGGTCAGGCCGTTATCAATGATGGTATCAATAAGGTGGGAAATGGGCGCGGCCTCGTTGAAAGAGACAACTTCCGCTGCCGGAGTCATCACCTCCGCGGCACTGGTTTCCCTGAAATCAAAAATGGAACTGATCATTTTCTCTTCAAGAGAAGTAATCAGACCATGTTCCTCTCCCTCTTCCAGGAGTTCCTGGATCTCATGTTCAAGATCCTCTTTTGTGCCGGGTCGTCCAAAGTTGAAAAAGGAAAGGATTTTTTTTAAAATCCCTCCTGACTCTGAAGATTCCTGCCCGCCTGGTGTCAGATTATTATTCATTGTCATGGTCCAGAAACCGTGTGATTGCTCAGAGGAAATAAAATCATGGAGTTGCTGTCCCTGTCAGCAGTTACGAATTTCGGTATCAATTTACGGAAAACTCATCCCTGCACCGTCCCCTATCCCATATACAAATATTTTCTGTTGGGGGAAAGGAAAATAACGGAAGTGACGGGTGCACTGCCGAATTGAATACAATAAAAAAGTACCTTTTTTACTTTTCTAATTGATACTCTGTTACTATAGTAGCCACGATTTTTAGAGTTTGCACCTGAATCCGTGAACATTCGCCGGCAATACACTGCCGGGAAACTCCTCACAGGGCCACCAACTCTATGATTTTTTTCAAGGGTGGCCTGAAGTCGTCACGACGGCAGGTGTAATTAAAACAGATTTTCAGACTCACAAATAACATGCTGAGTTTCATACGTAATCAGATTTTTTTTTTGAGGAAACAGTTTGGAAGGTAAAATTCTTATAGCAAATCGTGGTGAAATAGCTATCAGGATCATGAACGCATGTCGCGATCTCGGTCTTGATTACGTTGTTGTCTATACCGATGCCGACAGGGATTCGGAACATGTCCGACGCAACATAACCAGTGGCCGGGAACAGAATGCCTGGCGCATAACAAGTTACACAGACCCGAACGACATATTCGCCGTGGCGGATTTTACAGGATGCACGGCCATCCATCCCGGCTATGGTTTTTTTTCGGAGGATTTCCGTTTCGCAAGAAGAGCCTCCATGCGTGACCGGCCACTGACTTTTATCGGCCCCAACTGGCAGGTCATCCGTGACCTGGGGGACAAGATCAATACCAAACGGGTAGCCAATCAACTTGGTATCCCGACAATTCCCGGTACGGACGCGCCCATCTACAATGAGATGGAAGCAGAGGAAATTGCCGCAACTCTTCTGGAAGAGCAGAAGCTGGCAGGGACGGAAAATCCTTCGATCCTCATCAAGGCTGCGGCTGGTGGCGGTGGCATGGGTATAGAAGAGGTCACTGAAATTGAACAGTTCAGACGACTGTACCGGCAGCTTCAGAATTACGCCAAGCGGCAGTTCGGTGATGGCGGAGTTCTCATTGAACAATGCCTGCAGGATTATAACCACCTGGAAGTCCAGCTTGTCTGTTCCCGTCACGGGGAACGCATCCACTTCAGTTCCCGGAACTGTACCATACAGTCCACCGGCAGGCAGAAACGGGTTGAGGCTGCACCCGGATTTCACAGTTCCTGTTTTGATTATGATTTTGACGAAAAAAAACTCCTGGACCAGATCGTCAAATACTCCCTGAAGCTGGCGGCCCATGTCAATTATGATAACGTGGGGACCTGGGAATGGATAGTTTCCCGTTCCGGCCAGCCCTACCTGCTTGAAGTCAACACCCGTATTCAGGTTGAAAATGATATCTCTGCACGAATCAGTTATCTCGACGGTAAACATCCCAACCTGATCCGTGAACAGATCCGGCTCGGCCTTGGTGAAAAAATCGGCTACAAACAGAAGGCGGTCAAATTCAGGGGAGCAGCCATTGAACTTCGTATCGTGGCCGAGGATACCCGCAGGGGTTTTGCGCCGTGGATAGGAACCATCACTGAATTTTCCTTTCCCGATCACGACTGGTCCGTGGTCTATTCCCATGTCCCTTCTGACCGACCATACCCTATACCCAGCGACTTTGACCCAAATCTTGCCCTGGCACTGGTATGGGGAGAAGATATGGACGACGCCAAGGCCAAAGCTGCGAAATTTATTGACGAAACGGTAATCCGGGGCAAAGACTCCGCCGGCAGCCCGATTATTACAAACCTGGAATACCTGAAAAACAATCTTGACCGTTTGCTTGCCTTTTAGAGGATACTTCACTCGGCTGCACATGTAACCACTCTGACAGGGGCGGCAACCATATGATCTTATAACCCCTGAACTGTAGTTCCTCACTGGCGCCACAGATTTTTTCAGGCTCTTCTTCTCTTCAGCTGAACCTATGCGGACAAAAGAGACCGTGAAAAGCCTGGGTACCTGTAAGGAATCACCTGCACATATAACCGAAGTTCTTAAAATGAATGAATTACTCAAACAACTCCTGAAAATAGAAGAACGTATCAACTATCTGCTCCAGATAAAGGATTATACAAACTGGGGAAATCTTGACGGTTTCAAAAAGAACTGTGACCAGCTGAAACTCACGGTTTATGACCATTCAGAAGAAGAGTTCTCCGCGGCAATCCGTAAACTCAATGATTCAATCACCTTTCTGGAAGAACGGGCCGAGGAGCACCTCACCCCCATGGAACGGGTCAGGATCGTCCGCAGCATCCAGCGTTTCACTCTAAAGGACATCCTGGAAAACGTGTACGAGGATTATACTGAACTGGGGGGCGAAGAAGACGCCAATATTGATCCGGCCATGGTCTGTGCCAAAGCAACTATAGCCAGAAGAATCAAGAACAAGCCGTATACCGCCTCGGTCATGGTCATCGGCCAGGAGAGCGGCCATGGCGAGGAGTACCGTAACGGTGGTTCCTGTCGCCCCGAGGGCAATGAAAAGGCATTGCGATATATGAAGGTTGCCGAAACTGAAGGGATTCCCATTCATTTTTATATCTTCACGCCCGGCTCCTACCCGGTTGAGGAATATCCGGGCGCAGCACAGCAGATTGCCAGGAACATCTATGCCATGACCAAGCTGCGTGTGCCCATGATTTCCATGATCTCCGAAGGGGGATCCGGCGGGGCAGAGGCCATTGGTCTTGCCGATTTCAGGATGATGGCCTCCCACGGGTATTATTCAGTCATCTCGCCGGAAGGCGCGGCAGCGATTGAAGGTAAAATCAGGGAAGGCTCCAAAGTGCCAAGGGAGCTCATCGAACTCTGTGCCGACAGGCTCCGCCTCACAGCCAAGGACAACCTGGAAAACAAAACCATTGACAGAATAATTTATGAACCGCCCCTTGGCGCCAGAAGAGATGATTTTGCCTTTTTCTCCAAACTCCGCTCGGAAATGCTGCGTGCCACGGACAAGGTGGTCCTTTCCACAAAAAGT
The DNA here is from genome assembly GCF_054039375.1 of Desulfomarina sp. Lineage (NCBI taxonomy): Bacteria > Pseudomonadati > Thermodesulfobacteriota > Desulfobulbia > Desulfobulbales > Desulfobulbaceae > Desulfomarina > Desulfomarina sp. The sequence continues at coordinate 27,091 of NZ_JBPLBA010000034.1, forward strand.
TTCAGTGCCCTCAGAACCTACGAAATCCGCCGTAAAAAACATCAGAAAGACACTGAGGAACTGCCGCTGGAAGTCCCATGGGACCTGAACAGGGACGAAGTCAAACGTCTGCTGGCCATGCGCTCGAAAAAATATCATAACATGGGCAGAAACGGCTTCTCCGGCAACACCGAGGCAACCGACGGCCTGTATAATCTTGCCAGGGTAAAAACGGAAAAAGTCTATTATACCCTGCGTTATGATATTATGAAAAATCATAAGAAACAGGTGAAAAAGGTATTGACCGACGTCTCGGGCGAAGGCTCCATCATTTTAAAAAGAATTACCGAACCCATCAGCGCGATTTTCGATTTTCTGCAGAAAAAAAAGGATGACAGACCCCAGAAACTGATCACCTGGTCGGGCCGGCAGTCAACAACGGTTCGTCGTGTTGATCCCCTGGAACTGACCGATACCTATACCAGCCCCCTGGCCAATGAGGACCGCACCGTCACCTGCCCGAATGCGGAGAAATATGGTTGTAAGGACTTATGGATACCGGATCTCTACGGGGAGTTCGCCGGGGTGTGCGAAACATGCGGCCATCATTTTCCCCTTGAACATGAATGGTATCTGGAGAATATTTTTGATCCTCGTTCCATCCGTCATTTCAACCAGGAAATATCTTCCGGAAACCCCTTGAGCTATACCGGATTTTCCGAACGGCTCCAGGCGTCAAAGACAAAAACCGGACGACGCTCAGGGAACATGACTTTCCATGCCAAAATCAATGGAATCCAGATCATCGTCTCCATGCTCTATTCCGATTTCAGAAACGGCACCGTGGGTTCTGCGGAAGGGGAAAAATTTGCCCAGGCCTGCGCCTTGGCCAAGCGAAAAAAACGTCCTTTTCTTGCCTACATACATACGACAGGAGGCATCCGTATCCAGGAAGGAACCCTGGGAGTTGTCCAGATGCCCAAGTGCACCATGGCCGTACGGGAATATATCGACGCGGGAGGTCTCTACCTGGTGGTCTATGACAACAACTCCTATGCCGGTCCCGTTGCTTCCTTTCTCGGCTGTTCCCCCTACCAGTTCGCCATCCGTTCCAGCAGGGTCGGGTTTGCGGGTCCGAGGGTGATCAGGGAAACCACGGGTACGGAAATACCACCGGACTATCATTCCGCCAGAAATGCCCTGAAAAGGGGACATATCCAGGGAATCTGGGATCGCAGGGAATTCAGGAGAAATCTGTACAAGGCATTGCAGACCATGGGGAGCCCGAGTTTATACTACAGGTAATGAGGTAACTATCACCCGCCATCCTCCGGGCTATCAGCCTGACTTCAGGTTAAAAACATTTGCAAATTATCCTGACAAGGCTATGATATAATATACTTTACCTTTCATTCCGCGATTGGAGTAACCCATGAAACCTACCCTATGTGGACAGAAGAGACGGTGAAAATGAGGTACCTGTGAGCAATTACTATTCCGCGGTTGGAGTAACCCATGAAACCTGCTACCCAATCTGATGAAAAAATCCGCAGGGAGATCGAGGCGCAGATCAACCTGCCCTCGCCTCCGGCGATAGCTGTTCAGATCCTGAATACCGTTCAGAGTGAAGAATCCTCCCTGAGTGATCTGGAAAGAATCATCTCGGCGGACCCGTCCCTTACAGGGAAAATGCTGCAGATTGCCAACTCGGCCTTTTATGCCCTGCCCAACAGGGTGAGCAGCATTACCCATGCCATGTCCATCCTCGGCACCAATGTTATAAAAAATATTGCTCTCTCCTTTGTAATCACCAGTGACCTGCGTAATCCCGCTATTAAATCATTTGATTTTGATTTTTTCTGGCGCAGGTGTGTAACAACCGCTGTCTCGGCAGAGGTCATAAAAAACCTGACAGGGGAAAAAAATGACGATATCTTTGTCACCGCTCTCCTCCAGGACCTGGGCATCCTTATCCTTTTTCTGAATAAAGGAGAAGAATACACGCCCCTGCTGACTAAATGCAGAACAGTCAATAATGACTGTTCATGCCTTGTAAAACTTGAACAGGAAAAATTTCAGTTTGACCACCAGCAGATCAGCTGCATGCTCACCCGCAGCTGGAAACTGCCCCTCTCCATTTCCGAACCCACCTGTCATCACCATTCCCCGGAAGAGGCCCCGGAAGAATACAGGCAGTCTGCCGAGATCCTTTCCCTGGCCAATCTGGTCTCAACAATTTATAACGGAGAAGAGACAACGGAAAACCTGGCGCGCCTGCAGGACAGGCTCAAAAAACAATTCAATATGAACAAAGAGCAGACTGCAGAGCTCCTTGATGATGTCGCAGAAAAGACTATTGCTATTCTGGAGATATTTGAACTGGATCCCGGGGAGATGAAACCCTATTCTCAAATGTTGCAGGAGGCAAACAACGAACTGGGCCGCCTCAACCTCTCCTATGAGCAACTGGTCATGGCGTTAAAGGAATCAAAAGAGAAATCCGAGCGTTTTGCCAGGGAACTGCAGGAAGCCAATGCGAAACTGGAAAATCTTGCCTTCCGGGACGGCCTGACAAATGTCTATAACCACAGATACTTCCAGGAAATATTTGAAAAGGAAATGGCCAGGGCAGAACGCTATAGCGGAGATCTCTGCCTCATCATGTTTGACATTGATTTCTTTAAAAAAATCAATGACACCTACGGACACCCCACCGGAGACCAGATCCTCATTTTTCTTGCAGAACGTATCCAGAATGCCATCCGGCCAAGTGAT
>NZ_JBPLBA010000035.1:0-2575 GCF_054039375.1 Desulfomarina sp.
CACTTCCCTGCTTAAAAACCTGAATACAGAGAGATCTGCAATGCAGCTGGTGGATGTCCAGGGAAAAAATGATTATCTGATGCATCATTTCTCCCATTCCATTGCAACTGCTGCCTATCCTGTTAAATCAGCAAAAGACAAAAAACGCCTTGAACCTGTTATTGAGCAGCTTCGGCAAAACAACATCCGAATTATCATTGTCGGTCCCCGGGGAAAAGGAGCTGCTAAAAGAACATTCAGATATTTTACAGCTCAAGGCATAGCTCCCGAACGGATTGCCATTCTTGAAAAAGGTATACGAGGCTGGCCTGAACCGGAACTTTTACTGGACACCTATGGTCACTGAAACAACACATAATCTGTTCCGGTGGAACAGAAAACGGGTGATTACAAAAACGGTGCTCCCCTTGAAATCCGGGTGAAAAAGGCTAATACTCCAGATCCCTTTTTTCAAAGTATCTCCTGGGATTCTTTTTGAGAATCATCTTCAGAAGAGTATTCATTGTCTTGATATCATTATCAAAACCACCATGTGTCTCACTTGTTGTTTTTGCCGTATTATCTTCCGTTCCATGACTGAGTTCGATCCGAAAGACAGGTGATCCCGGCAGTTTCCTCAAATATTTTTTGAATTTTTCCATCCCGAGAATACGCTCTCCGATCTTTTCTTCAAACGCATTTGAGACAAGATAGAGTAACGATTTCCTGTACAGCGGTGTTACCGTATCCTTGAGCTCAAGCTGACCGTCAAGCATAAAGACAGTCATCCGGTTTATACCGAAAACATCTTTATTCCGCTCTTTCAGCAACGGCCTGTAGTAGGTTTTGAAATCATTGTGGGTGCAGGCAGGGGCAAGCAGGGAACACGTTTCCACCCTGGGCGCATTGCTGGTCCGATCAAGAGTCTGGAGAAGATGGGCCAGCAGAATGGCGCCGGTACTGTGACCCACAAGATGGAGTTGTTTGGGCCGAGACTTTTTCCGACCAAATGCTTCAAGAAAAGCGGCAATGGTTTCACTGCCTGCAAAACCGGGTTCAAACGGCTTTGCTGCCCCTCTCTTCATTTCCCGCCAGATGGCCCGTCCCACTTGACGCGTCAGTTTCTCGATGAGCCTGTCCGTATAATCAGTAAAACCGGCGGTTCTGGAATCAACATCCTCTTTTTTGCCAAGTATGATATCCTTTATTTCCTCCAGGAGCCCGGTGTCATACATGAAATGAAAGGGATAGATCCGATTGTCCTTGAACACTTCCTTCATGGCAACAATCCTGCGGGCGGAAGCCCTGATACTGTTCAATCCCCCGTGGGCATAGAGGAGAAGGTGGTCATATTTATCACTTTCAGCCACAAGATCTGCCGTCTGGCGAACCGTTTCCAGGTCCGCCCAGTAGACTCCCCTGGCATCAAAATTACCGTCATCAATATGAACAAAGTGCCCAAGTATCTCAGCTCGTTTGGGGCTTCTTTTAAACAACCCCCGTTCTCTCTGAAAACCATCAGAGCCTGGCGGGCTCAAATGCCAGACCTGGGGTGTAGACAGGGCCAGCCTGACCACCCAACCATCCTGGACATTTTCCAGCCAGTCCTCATAGGACCAGAGCGCCAGTCCTCCCCTGCCCCAGTTTTTTCCCCATGAATTCTGAACCCAGAACCCTTCACTGTTATAACCGACAACAGCAAAAGCATGCCCACCAATTGTCCCGGATTTAAACGGGATTTTTCCTTTTTTCACATTGGATTGCCGCCATCCCTCGTGTACACGGGCACTCACATAAACTGCCTCCACTTCATTGAGTGCCGCATGGAAATCAGACAGATGTTTTTTTATTCTGTAATACGCTCCGGGCGTCGTTTTCCTGGCATCTTCCGCCTGCTCGACAGTCAACGTCCAGTACTGTTCTTCAGCTTTATACGGTGCCAGTTTCTCCGAACAGACGCCCATGTTATACCAGCCTTTGATTGCCCCGCGACAGCTTGACCCCGAATAGTCAGTACCATCCCACTCATCATATCTTTTGGCCATCTCATACAACATACGGCTGCTGACCTGCCTGACACCCTTCCGCCTGTCCAGCAGCAGATTAATGACCGCCGCAAGACCAAACCCGGTACAGGCTCCCTCCTGTCCCTGGTCAAGAATAATCGGGTTTGCGGGCGGATCCATCTTCTCTTTCAACGGGATCAGGGCGGGATGATAGGCATAGTCCCGGAAGTCCCTGGTATCCTCGACGGCGTTCAGTTTAAAGCCGTCTATACTGCCGAATTGACCTGATTTGCCACGTCGTTTTTTTTTCAGCTTTTTCTGCTTTGACTTTGCCATATCGCCCCCATGTGAAAATTTGCGGTTTAAAAGCCACACCTTTCAACCTAACCACAGACAGCAGTCACCACAAGCATTTTTCTTTCATAACCGTTGATAAACCGCTTATTTTGGCATAACAGATAAAACCTAAATCCTGCACTTCAGAAAATGAAAAAATGTAAATATAACTTGATTTCAATACATTATGATATATCAAGCAAATTTGGCTATTCACTTCTCAGGTGAATGTAAATTTTTTCATTTTCTTTGCC
>NZ_JBPLBA010000036.1:0-45523 GCF_054039375.1 Desulfomarina sp.
CTCTTTCGTCCGCATAGGTAGGCTATAGCGAACAAAAGAGCCTGCAAAAATCTGCGGCACCTGTGAGCAATTACAGTTCAGAGGTAATAAAATCATATAATTGCTACCCCTGTGAGTAGTTACAAAACCAGTACAATGTAATTCTTGAATTTACGGCTTATGAAACAGGCACATCCCCAGGTTTTCAAGTAAGGCTGAGTCTGTGCGTAATCAGAAAAGTAGGTGTTGTGGACTCTTATGTTTTCAGCCTTATCGCAAAGGGGGAAACTGTCTGAGCACTGATTCCACCATTGCATTCACTTCTGTTGTAATGGCTTCGGGAGATGAACTGGTGAACACATCTCTTGTGCCGACACCCTGCCAGACTAGATCATGTGTATTCCCATAAAAGATGGAAATCACCAGTTTCCCGACATTGTATTGTCTTATCCCGGGACCATCGTACAATGTTATGCCTCCATATCTCCCGAAAAAACCATATCCATATCCTAAGGAAGGATAAAAAGGATCAGTCTCCAGTCGCTGAATTATGGAATAGGTGTAGGAAACAAGGAGATCAGGATTTTCTTTCAGCTCGAAACCACGGGAAAACAGGGAATTTTCGATGGCGTCCCTGAACCGTTTGTCCATGAGCTGATTTACGTCTTTCTCACCGAAAGAGTTATTATCGTTTTTCTCTGAATCCCAGTTAAAAGAGGAAGTAAATTCAAAACGAAAAGACGGATCATAATCGTGACTCACCCTGGTTGTTGCACAACCGGAGAGAAGAATGATTGAAAAAAACAATAATGGAAAGAAGCGGGAGTTCATTGATCTGATTTCAAGACTGCAAGAAATGCATTTTGTGGAATATCCACATTACCAACTGTTTTCATTCTTTTTTTACCGGCTTTCTGTTTTTCAAGCAGCTTTCGTTTTCTGGTGATGTCACCCCCATAACATTTGGCGGTAACGTCTTTTCGCATGGCGGAAACATTTGTTCTTGCAATAATGGTCCCCCCGATTGCAGCCTGAATGGCAATTTTAAACATCTGGCGGGGAATTTCATTTTTAAGGACTTCACAGGCTGCCAGCCCCCTGGCTCTTGCATTGTTCCTGTGAACGAGCTGCGAGAGGGCATCAACAATTTCCCCGTTGACAAGTATATCGAGTTTAACCAGGTCACTCCTGCGGTGATCAAGCATTTCATAATCAAAAGAACCGTATCCCTGGGTGACAGATTTCAGTCGGTCATAGAAGTCATAAATAACTTCCGAAAGGGGTAACTCGCATTGAAACTCGATCCGGCCGGGCATAGGGTAGTGGAAACTTGTATTTTCTCCCCGCCGATCCATGCAGAGAGTCATGACTACCCCCATATATTTTTCGGGAATAAGAATAGTGGCCTTGATAAACGGTTCCTCGATTTTTTGAATATGTGCAGGGTCCGGGAAGTGGGCCGGATTATCAACAATTTTCCGTGTTCCGTCAGCAAGATGGAAAATATACTGAACGGACGGTACAGTAAGAATGAGTGAGATGTCAAATTCTCTCTCAAGTCGTTCCTGGATGACTTCCAGATGCAACAGGCCAAGAAAACCGCATCTGAAACCGAAGCCGAGCGCAGCCGAGGAGTCTTTTTCAAAAGTGAGGGCGGCATCGTTTAATTTCAGCTTTTCCAGTGCTGCAGCAAGATCTTCATAATCATCTGTTGAAATAGGGTAAATTGATGAAAAAACAACCTGCTGAACTTCACGAAAGCCGGGAAGAGGCTCGGGACATGGGTTGTCCTTCAGGGTAATTGTATCTCCCGGCCGTGTATCTTCAACAGTTTTAATACCAGCAAGTATGTAACCGACCTGTCCAGCACTAAGTTTTTTCTGCGGCTCCTTTTCAAATTTAAAGAGTCCGGTTTCTTCTACCTTATATTCTCTGCCATTGGACATGAATCTTATGATATCGCCTGGCTTTACAGTACCATTAATAATGCGGACCGAAATAATTGTGCCCCTGAACGGGTCATAGGTGGCATCAAAAATCAGAGCCTGAAGAGGTGCATCCGGGTCTCCTTCCGGTGGAGGCAGGTTTTTTACAATCGCTTCGAGAATGTCTTTGACACCTGTTCCGACCTTGGCGGAACAGAACTGTACCAGGTCACTGTCCAGTCCGAGATCCTCCTCTATCTGAAGGGCCACGGATTCCGGGTCAGCTGAAGGAAGATCGATTTTATTGATTACAGGAATAATTTCGAGATCATTCTCCATTGCCAGGTACAGATTTGCCAGGGTCTGAGCCTCGACGCCCTGTGCGGCATCAATAAGCAGAAGTGCTCCTTCACAGGATGTAAGCGCTCTTGAAACCTCATAGCTGAAATCAACATGGCCGGGAGTGTCCACCAGATTCAGAAAATATTGTCTGCCTTCTTCCGAGATGTAGGGCAGGCAGATGGTTTGACTCTTGATGGTTATTCCCCTCTCCCTCTCAATGTCCATATTATCCAGAAGCTGGTCTTTGAATTCTCTTTCGGAGACCATATTGCAGAGTTGAATCATACGGTCCGCCAGAGTGGACTTTCCATGGTCAATATGGGCTATTATACTGAAATTACGAATATTATTCATCGTTGAAGAATATCTGGATAAGAAGAAATAGTTTACCAGTACCTGTTCATAGTTGGTCTTTTTGCCCGATATCTGCGTTCCCTGAAAAATTTTATCCTTGGAGGTAAGCGTAGACTCCGATATCAATTATATGCCTGCGGTAAAATTTCCAGCGCACCTTGATCTCGAACAAAAATCCTCATTTCTGGACAGACACTTACTGATGAAGATCGATCGGAAAATAAACAACCTGAGGCTACCTTGAATAAATTAAGGAAATTGGTTGGATACTTAGCATAAAATATGAATTAATAAAATAGATTTTCCACATTTACTCTCTTGTGGTACCATGAAAATAAAGGGCGGTTTTATAAATTACAGTATATAATTATTGCACTTTAATTCGAGTAGAGTAAAATTCAAATTTTTTCAAAATTACTCACAGACTACGATTTACCTTCTATGGGTGAGTAATAACGAACAATTGAAATGGACCCAGGAAATAAGACCACGTTTAAGAGAGCCGGTAAATCAGCTGTTTACTTTTTTAAATAATTGTACATTAAATTATTTGTTTCTGGTTATACATGAAACTCAGTCACAATAGAAATACGCCTGATAAAACAGGCACAGGCTCACAGGTTGCAGGCTGAGTTTTATCCGTAATTTAAATTTTTTTGTCCTGCGTGATTTAATTATATTTCCGGACAATTTTTTTCGTAAGAGAAATACATGAGTAAAGTGACAAAAACTGATCCTGTTCAAAAAAGCGCAGAAAAAGGGTACGAAAATCCCCTGGTCGCAGTGTCGGATGAAGAAAATCTACCGGCGCTCAGTAATCCGGCCCTGCACAGATATCTGCAGGAGATCAGCCAATATGAGTTGCTGACCAGAGAAGAAACCGATGAACTTGCCATACGGTTCAGGGAGGAGGGTGATCAGGATGCAGCTTACCGTCTTGTGTCCTCAAATCTTCGGCTGGTGGTCAAAGTTGCCATGGATTTCCAGAAATACTGGATGCAGAATTTCATGGATCTTATCCAGGAAGGAAATGTCGGACTTGTTCAGGCTACTAAAAAGTTTGATCCCTATCGGGGGGTGAAATTTTCCTACTATGCTGCCTACTGGATCCGCGCCTATGTGCTCAAGTTTATCATGGACAACTGGAGACTGGTAAAGATCGGTACCACCCAGGCCCAGCGAAAGCTGTTTTTCAGCCTGAATAAGGAAAGAAAACTGCTTGAGGCACAAGGGTTTCAGGCGGAACCGAAGTTGCTGGCTGAAAGGTTGAATGTTAAGGAAAAAGAAGTCATAGAAATGGGACAGCGTATGGATAACTGGGATGTTTCCCTGGAAAGTCCGGTTCGTTCCGACTCTGATGATGAACAGAAAAACTTCCTTCCAAGCAACGGTCCTGGAATTGAATCAACTGTTGCCGGAAAAGAGATTAAAGTGAAACTTGCAGAACTTCTCGATATCCTCAAAGACAGATTGAATGATAAGGAGAGGATGATTCTGGAAAAAAGGCTCTTGACGGATGAACCGTTGACCTTGCAGAATATTGCAGACAAATTTGCCATATCCCGGGAAAGAGTACGACAGATTGAAGTCAATCTGCTTAAAAAAATGAAAAAATATCTTGAGGCGGAAATGCCTGATATTGTAGACTATTTTGATGGTGAAAAAATTGTTATCCACTCTGATCGTTAAACATCCTTTCATTTTTTCCTTCTCGAACCAACCATTATAAGGCAACAATCGTGCGAATTCCATAAAAAGAGAGGCTCTCTGCCTGATATTTATGGATAATGTTGCCGAAAAATTAACATAAAAAATATATTATGAAAGTACCTCTGCTAGACCTTCGTGCTCAGCTGGAATACCTCGAAGATGATCTGATTGAAGCTGTCACCCGGGTTGTCAGGTCAACCCGTTATATCCAGGGACCTGAGGTCACCGGCCTTGAAGAAGAAATTGCTCAATATTGCGGCACTGAATATGGTGTTGCCGTTTCCAGCGGAACTGATGCTCTGCTGATTTCCCTTATGAGCGTCGGGATAGGGCAGGGCGACCTGGTTTTGACGACTCCTTATTCCTTTTTTGCAACAATGGGTGTTATTCTGCGAGTTGGAGCTGTTCCGGTTTTTGCAGATATTGACCCTGTTTCATACAATATCGATCCTGAAAATGTAGCTGAAATTCTTGAAAAGGACAGGGGACAACGAATTAAGGCGATTATTCCAGTGCACTTGTATGGTCAGTGTGCAGATATGGACAGACTCATGGAAATTGCAGGGCAATATAATATTCCTGTTATTGAAGATGCCGCCCAGGCGATTGGGGCCGAGTATCCTTCCGGGAATGGAGATTCAATCCAATATGGCCGGGCCGGGTCCTTTGGATTGTGCGGTTGTTTTTCATTTTTTCCCAGTAAAAATCTCGGTGGCATCGGCGATGGAGGAATGGTAGTTACAAATGACAGAGAATTTGCTGAAAAACTGGTCCTGATGCGTAACCATGGAGCCTGGCCGAAATACTATCACAGCATGGTTGGCGGTAATTTCAGAATGGATCCCATTCAATCAGCTGCCCTGCGAGTCAAGCTGCCATATCTTGACAGATGGCACAGTGAAAGGGGAGAAAATGCCGAGGCCTATAACCGGTATTTTACTGAGACAAAACTTGTGGAGGAGGGAATTGTTCAGTTACCTGTATCCGTTTATGACCTCCTTGAAACAATAAATGCAGAAGACAGGAATCATCATATTTATAATCAGTATATTCTGCGGGTAAAAGAAAGAGATCGATTGCGTGACTGGCTTGTAGATAATGATATCGGCTGTGAAATTTATTATCCGGTCCCCCTGCACAGACAGGAGTGTCTCGGCCGGGAGATTTCATCGAGTTCCTGTTGTCCAGAGGCTGAAAAAGCCGCGGAAGAAACTATAGCCTTACCAATCTATCCTGAATTGACAAGAAAAATGCAGCGCCATATCGTTCAGACAATTGTGCGTTTTTATACATGACCTGAATCATAACTGGTGCCTGTCCATAGTTGGTCTTTTTGCCCGATAGCTGCGTTGGCGGAAAAATTTTATCCTCGGAGGTAAGCGTAGACTCCGATATCAATTAGATGCCTGCGGTAAAATTTCCCGTGCGCCTTGATCTTAAACAAAAATCCTTATTTCTGGACAGACACTGACTGCTCCCGGGGGTAACAACTTAATGGATTTGTTACCCCTGAACTGTAATTGCCCTGAAATCCCTCCGTTCTCTGGTGTTTGATTACGGGGTACCATATTCAAATGGAATCTGGTATTCTTTCACAATCAGTCTGTTCGAGGTTTGAAAACTGACGTGTCCAGTGCAGGAAAAGAGTAGTGTCGGCAGGAACATACGTCCGACATTTTCTGTTTCTGCCCTGTTTCCTGCATCTCTTGAAGAGCTATAGTTTCTGAATGAAAGCGGATTTCACTCAATCGTGCCAGACCGAATATTCTCTTGGAATGGCTTCTTCTGTAAAGTTTTTCACGTCTGCAGTCTTTTTTCTCATTTTGTTTTTTTTCCCACTCAACTCTAATGTCGCGGCGGAAATAGCACCGACCCGGACTATTACAGTTGTGGCGGAAAGCCCGGATGTCCCGGGGTGGAAGAAAATATGGGACAATGCCAGAGAAAAAGTCAAAGCCGATGATTATGACTCTGCAGTTATACTGTATAAAAAATTACATAATCTTAAACCTAATATTGAAGAGGCAAACTGGGAATATTTCAAAGTCCTGATGAACAAGGGACTGATCAAAGAAGCAACCAGAATAATCAATTCTCTGTTGGAAAAGAATCCCTCCAAAAATGAATATTTACTCGGGTCAGGAAGAATTTTTCTTTCTGAAAAAAAATACAATTCAGCTCTGAAACAGTTTGGAAGGGTTTATGAGTTCGATCCTGACGGCAGCTTTTCTGTCAATGCTCTGGGAGGAATGATTGTAAGTCTGGAGGGTGAAAAAAAGAAGAATGTCCTATTGCCTCTGCTGGAACAACTCCATCTTCGACAGAATACTGACACCAGTATTGTCCAGAAACTGATTGAGACAGCAGCAGCCCTTGGGAAAAACGATAAGGCACTGCACTATTTTTCACTGTTAAGACAAAACAGACAGTTGAAACATATTGACAGTAAGATCCTTTTTCTGGTCGCCGGGGTATTGGAAAAAAAAGGTGACAGAAGAGAGGCAAGTCAATTGTGGGAGGAGTATTTGAGAAGAACCGGTGATTATTTCCCGTTCCACAAAAAACTTGTCGCCTATTATCTCGATGGCGGGAAAAGAGAATCGGCGCTGCCGCATCTGATTCGACTGAGCCGGAGAAGTCATGCTGATGATGCACTTTTAAAACAGATTGCTGAAATTTATCTGCACACCACCGGGCGTCCTGACAAGGCACTCACCTACCTGGAAAAATACCTTGCCAAACACCCTGAAGATAGAAAAATTAAGAAAAAAATAAAAAATATTCAGGCAATACTTGCAAATGATTTTCTAGCCATTGTGGAAAATGATGGTGCATGGCTGTTGTGGAGGGACCTGGCCCAAATTACTCCTAACCGTCTGGCAATTTACAGAGAGATGGCAACTCTTCTTGAAAAGAAAGGAAAAAAAGATGAACTTTTTGAAGTTTTGAAAATCATCTCGCACCATAATCCCGAGGACAGCGGAACGATCTATAAAATAATTTCCATCTGTCGGGAAAAGAAAAATTATCCACTTGCCCTGAAATATCTGGAGAAATTACCTGAATCAGCTAAAAACACCAAAAAGTTCTTTCTTCTTAAAGGTGATCTTGAATTTATGTCCGGCCGGGAGATATCTTCTCTTATTTCTTATGCAAATGGATTGAAAAAAGATGAAAAGGATTTGAAACTCAGGCAGACCTGTATACGTTTAGCAGGACGGCTGGGCTTTGTTGACAAGGTGAATTTCCTTTTTGAGGGGACGCCGGATCCCCAGGAAAAAAACAAAAATTTCTCATTTATATTCAACTACCTGGAGCAACTGCGCTATAACTTCTTTTTCTCTTCCCTGGATACTGCTCTTGGTAAATATTACAAACTGTTCGCAAGCAATCCTCAACATATTTTAAAATTGAGACTTTTACAGGCACAAAGCCTGAGGGCAAGAGGTAATAGAGCGAAGGCGGAAGAATTGCTCCGTTTAATTGTTGCAGAAGAGGGGCCTGTCCCTGAGGTGTTTTTCGACCTTGCGGTAACCAGTGCTGAAGTACGGAATATTTCCGCAGCCAGAGTCTGGAAAGAAGGTTTTGTTCAATTTTTTCCTGCCGATCCCAAGATCAGAGAAAAAAGAAAGTTTGAAAGGAAGAAAAATTACCTGGAAGGAATAATCAGTCTGGCGGAAGGGGATGTGGAACAGACAGTTGCGAAAACAGTGAACCTGGAAAATCTCAGGCTGAAAAAAAAGGAAGGATTGTTCCTGTCTGATCTGGAATACAAACTCAAAAAGAAACTTTGCTGGCTGTTACTGGAAGATGGAAATATAGATGGAAGCAAAGAGCTGTTGAAAGAACTTTTAAAAATAAAAGAGTTTGATCCGGAACGTGTGGTCCTGAGACATGTAATGGAGACGCTCTCTGGTGCCGAAGCAAAAGCGGGGCCTGAAAAAGACAGCCTGTATATCAACAGACAACCAGTATTGAGCAGATTCATCCAGGTTGCGTTGACTGCCCTTCATCACAATGAATTTGATTTTGGCAGACAAATTCTTAAAACAGTTTTGAAAAATATGCCGGAGTCCATTGTGGGAATGAATCTTCTTGCGGAATTTTCTTATTATTCAGGGAAAATGAAGGAACCCGTGACTATTTTCAAAAAGATAGTGAAAAGATATCCATCTGAGAAATATTTTATAAAAAAGCTTGTAATGAGTGAAGGGAAACTGGAGAGATATCAGCAGGGTTTGTCTGTTCTCGTTGAACACAATACAAACCTTACCGAATTATTAGCAAATAGATCTTTTCCCCTTCCTGCTGTTGATTTTGAAGAAATACTTCTTTTTGCCCGAATGCAATGGGGAGCGGGAAATCGAAACGAATCCCTCAAGCTGTATGAGTTTCTGCTTAATCCGCCGGTTGTTGACATATTGGAAAAAAGATTTGAATTTGAAGAGATTTATTATCTTTATTTAACAAAAGAAAAATCTTTCTGGAACTCATTGAAATTTCTTTTACAGACAAAACCGGAAATAGTAGCTGAACTGATGCAACCACCATTTCTTATAGATAACCTGAAAAATGAAACCGGGAAAATCATCGCGGAATATTACAGTCTCTATACCTGGCAGAAAATGATTGAGAACGAGTACCTGGCAAGAAAAGCCATAGTCAGGAGGGATTACGAAACTGCTGAGCGAAATTATAAACGGATGCTTGAGGATGCAGGAAGCCGGGAAGGTCTCTATGACCTCGCCTCCATCTATGACCGGCGTGGACAGTACAGAAAAGAGGCACAGGTTTATGAGGCAATCAGGAGTTCGGGAACGACCTCGGAACGACTTGAAAGTTCCATTGAAAGCAATTCTCTGAAAATAAGTCCCCATACAGGGCTGAGTGTTAATCTGGTCAGCAGGAAAGGGAGAGGTGGATATATGAATCTGGAGAAAAGAGGAGTCGGCTTTTCTTTGATGTTTACACCTGACCTGCAGAAAGACATTAAATTTGAATTTTCCAGAAATATATATGAGGAAGTGACAGGGCCCGATTCTCTTACCAGTTCATTTCTGGAATCGACGGGTACTGTTGAACTGACGGGAAATACGGATTTTATTTTTTCGGCTGCGGCTGAAAGGTTGAGTGACGATGCCGAAACAAAATTTTACTATTCAGTTGGACTGCATTCGCAACTTGATGATTTTTTCACCGGTTTCATTGAGGGATACAGAAAGAAAATTGATGATACTCTGCTTGCGATTAAAGACAGCATGTACAGTGAAGGGCTGGAGATTGGCCTTTCGGCAGAAACTCCGCTGGGTTTGAACCTTGGAGTATCATACAGGCACCGCTATTACAGTGACGGGAATTCACAGAATGGCTTCCATGGCTGGTCTTCATACAACCTTTATGGAGAATCGATTCTCTGGGCCTTACGGTATGATTATGAATTCCTCAAAAACAACAGTTGCAATGACTGCAGTGATGCAGAGGGTGATGGGGAAATTGAAGAAAAAACCTATTGGAAACCTGATACATTTGATGAACATAGAATTACTCTGCATTTTAAGCATCTTGTTTCTGGGAATTACGGTTCCGACAGGCTTCTCAGTTACTACATCTTTGACAACAGTGTTGGATATGAAGACAATGAAAATGCAATATATATTGGGAAATTTGATATTTTTCTTGAAATGAGTCACCATTATTTATTAAAAGGCAATTTTGTTTTTCAAAAAAATTCCGATTTTGAAGAAAAAACAGTTCTGTTTTCTCTTTTTTATCGCTGGTAGTTTTTTGTTTTTCTGATTACCCATGAAACTCAGCCTGCTTGGGAATGTGCCTGATTTATCAGGCTGAGTTTCGTACGTAATCAGATTTGTTTTTGTTTTACTTGTGAATCCTGTAATTGTGACAAGTTGGAGTTTGAGCTTATGTATAAACTTGCTTCAGACTGTTGATTAGGAAGCAGGAAGATGTTAATTACCCGCAGGCAAACCGGCTTTTCACGGTCTCTTTTTTTCCGCATAGATAGACTATAGCCGAACAAAAGAGCCGGAAAAATCTGTGGCCGTGAAGCAATTTTTAATCAGAAGTCAATGGCATTAACTTAAAGATAAAATGGTTTAAAACAGTCCCATTCTGATCTTGGCCGATGGTGTCTACAGTCGGGAAGGATTGCAGACAAGCCCCCATGGACGTGTTTATAGCGTCCCTCGGACAATGTCAGAATGGGACTCATCGCTTAAGTTAGTGACACCGGTTCAGAAGTTTTAAATCACAGAGTTATTGCTCCTGTGAATAGTTGCGTAAGATTATTTCCCTGTACGGGTTCCCGGGAAAGGATCCCTGCAGGTTTTTTTATGGAGGTTTAATTAAAATGGTTCAGAGAATACCGATGTCTAAAACCGGTAACACCAAGTTGCGGGAAGAACTTATCCATCTGGAAAGAGTAGAACGTGGAGAAGTGGTCAAAGCTATCGAAACAGCCCGGGAGCATGGAGATCTAAAAGAGAACGCTGAATACCATGCTGCAAAAGACAGACAGGGGCATATTGAAGGTCGGATACTTGAACTCAAGGATAAACTTGCAAGAGCTGAAGTTATTGATTGTTCCAAAGTGAATACGGATCGTGTTATTTTTGGTACAATAGTGAAGCTCCTCGATATGGATACTGAGGAAGAAGTGACATATCAACTGCTCGGACCCGAGGAAGCAAACGTCAAGGATGGTTCCATTTCAGTTCTTTCACCAATAGGGAAAAGTATGCTCGGAAAAGAGGTTGGAGATGAAGTGGTTGTAAAAACTCCTGGAGGCACAAGAGAGTTCGAAGTGATTGATATTATGCCCTCCGACTTTGCCTGATTGACATGACTCACAGGCACCCCCGGATTTTCACGGTCTTTTTTGTCCGGTGAGCAGTTACAAAAGTATTCCACTCAGAAAGAGTGACAGAACCTGATTTGTTATTTCATCAACTGTATAATGGGTTTCCAGGGAAACATTCCAGACCCTGGAAACTTCATCAAGAGCTCCAAAAAAAGCTCTTTTGGCTACGTCGGGTAAAATGTCAGGACGAAAAACCCCCTGTCTCTGTCCTTTTCTAATGATGTCTGCAATAATATTGATATATGAGCTGAATTTATTGTTACGGTAGTTTTTAATTACCTTGTTGGTTTGGCGAAGCTCGATCTGAATGACTTCCGCCAGGTTCTTGTTTTTCTTCATTTGACGCAGATGTTGATTTGTAAAAATTTCCAGCATCCGCTTCGGATCGTCTTCTTTTGCAAGAAGCTGTTGGGTTTTATCAAAAATTTTTCCGACTTCTTCTTCAAATATTGAAAGCAGAATGTCGTATTTATTGTTGAAATAGAGGTAAATTGTGCCGTCGGCAACCTTGGCTTCTTTTGCAATATCGGATATTCTTGAATTAAAGAAACCTTTTTTGGCAAATACTTTTGTTGCAGCTAAAATGATTTTTGCGTGTTTATTTACGGCTGCCATTGCTGAAACTATTTAAAGGTGGACTCTTAACCGACACAATTTTATTATGACCCGAATCCCGCAATTGGCAAGTTCGGAATTTACGCTTACCTACCGGATATACAATATTCAATGGCGCTGACGTATTTGCATACTTCAAACCATTGATAACGAAGAAGGTAAGCGAGCCTGTAAGACTTCAGGTCCGGTGAAATTGCCAATCCCGCAGGGTAAAGAAAATGGAAAAATGTTCAGTCTCACAAAAAATGAATGTCTGATTCCATTAACTATATCGCAATACATTAAGATAAAACCACAATCCTGTTTTTCATTTTCTGAAGTGCAGATTCAGGTATGAATGACTATTCATTCATGTAATATCTCGAGTGACATTTGTCAATGTTCAAAAAAACCTGTACAGATGTTTTCGATCTGGTTATGTCATATACATGCTGTTGTCTTTATAAACAACCCGAAAAATAAAAATTCTTGTTACTGGAGCAACTTATGAAAATATTAGTGGTCGGTTCAGGTGGTCGGGAACATGCCCTGGTCTGGAAAATACAGCAAAGCAGAAAAGTCAGTAAAATTTATTGTGCACCCGGAAATGCCGGGATAAGCAGAATTGCTGATTGCGTGGATATTAGTGCAACAGATATTCAGAAACTCCTGGAATTTGCCCTGGAAGAAAAAATAGATCTTACAGTGGTTGGTCCCGAATCTTCCCTGGTGGAAGGGATTGTTGATATTTTTGAAGAAAATAACCTGAGGATTTTCGGGCCTACGAAACGGGCAGCCATTCTTGAAGGAAGCAAGGTGTTCACTAAAGAATTTTTTAAAAAATATGGTATTCCTTCATCTTCGTTCAAGGTGTTCAAGGACAGAAAAAAAGCAAAAAAATATATTGAGAAAAAAGGCGCTCCTATCGTTGTTAAAGCGGATGGTCTTGCCGCCGGGAAAGGTGTAATAGTTGCGGGTACTGTAAAAGAAGCCAGGCAGGCTGTTGATCTGATCATGAAAGACAAGGCCTTTGGCTCTGCCGGAGAAAAAGTAGTCGTGGAGGCTTGTCTCACAGGAGAGGAGGCATCATTTATCGCCTTCACCGATGGAAAAACTATCCTTCCTCTTCCAACTTCACAGGATCATAAAGCAGTTTATGAAAATGATGAAGGACCGAACACCGGGGGGATGGGTGCCTATTCACCGGCACCGGTTGTTACCGACGAGATAGCAGATTTTGTGATGAACAAGGTAATGCTGCCAACGGTGAAGGGTCTTGAAGCTGAAGGAAGACCCTACAAGGGAATGCTGTATGCCGGACTTATGATAGACGGTGATGATATTAATGTTCTTGAATTCAATTGTCGGTTCGGAGACCCGGAAGCACAGCCATTGTTGATGAGGTTGAAAAGTGATATTGTCGATATTTTTGAAGCGGCCATTGATGGAAAACTTGATACTGTCGATATGAAAATAGACCCACGTCCTACCGTATGCGTGGTAATGGCCTCCGGTGGATATCCAGGATCTTACGAGAACGGCAAAATCATTAACGGCCTTACAAAGGCCGCGGCGGTCACCGGTGTTGAAGTATTTCATGCAGGTACCGCCCGTAAAAACAGAAGAATTGTCACCAGCGGTGGTAGAGTTCTGGGCATCACTGCTGTAGGCAAGAACCTGAAGGAAGCTATTGACAGATCTTACAGAGCTGTAGCACAGATAAAATGGACAAACTGTTATTATCGCAGAGATATTGGGGCGAAAGCACTGAGAGAAAGACCAGGCGGAAAGCATGAACCGGTTGTGGGAATCGTCATGGGCAGTGATTCTGATCTGCCGGTAATGCAGGTGGCAGCAGATTTTCTGAAGTCTATGGATATTTCCTATGAAATAACGGTGGCTTCCGCCCACAGAACTCCAGAAAAAGCAGCCCAATATGCAAAATCTGCTCGAAAAAGAGGTTTGAAACTTATTATTGCAGGTGCTGGTATGGCCGCTCATCTGGCCGGTGTGCTCGCCTCGCATACTGATCTGCCGGTGATTGGTGTACCTCTTGATGCATCATCTCTAAGGGGAATGGATTCTCTGCTTTCCACTGTTCAGATGCCTCCAGGTGTTCCTGTCGCAACCATGGGAATTGGAAAAGCAGGTGCAAAAAACAGTGCAGTACTGGCCTTACGTATCCTGGCTTTGAATGATTCGGCTCTCGGTTGTAAACTTGAGCGTTTTCGGTCAAAAATGGAAGAGGAAGTTGAGAAAAAAGCAGACAAGGTGGAAAAAAACAATCAGCATGTCAGCAATATTTGACAGAGCAGTTAATATTATTCAAGAAGGTGGTATTGTTGCTTTCCCGACTGAAACAAGTTTTGGACTTGCAGTCGATTATGAAAATGAAAAGGCCCTGGAAAAACTCTACAGAATAAAACAAAGATCCCATGAAAAAGCGTTACTTGTGCTGGTTGAAAACAGAGATCAGCTTTCTGAACTCGTAACTTATGTACCGGCTGAATACCGGAAACTGATGGATAAATTCTGGCCGGGGCCTCTCACCCTGATTTTTCCAGCGAGAAAAGAACTGTCAACAGTTTTAACAGGAGGAAGTGGTACAATTGGTATCAGAATTTCACCTCACCCTCTGGCCACCCGTCTGGTGAGTTGCTATGGCAAGCCTCTGACAGCAACAAGCGCCAATCTTTCCGGAAATCCCCCTGCGAAATCTGCAGAGGAAATAAGGAGAATTTTCAAGGAAAGGGTAGATTTTATAATAGAGGAGGAAAGAGTTCTTTCCGGGAATTGCTCTACAATTGTTGGAATACAAAACAGAAAGCTTAAAATTTTTCGAAATGGTGTTCTGGACATGACTCTAGATGACCTGATACCATAGATTGACAGAAAGGAATTGCCCATGAATTTATTGAAATGGAACAGGGAGTTTGCCTTGGAACAGGCCGCAGACGATATGGAACTGCTGCTGGAACTGCTGGAAATCTTTAAAGGATCTTTTAAGAATGATCTGCAGCAGATGGAAGAAGGTCTGGAGAGCAATGATGCGGAAAAGATCTGTTCCGCCGCTCATTCAATCAAAGGTGCTGCAGCAAGCCTGGGCATTGAGGGTATCCGGGAAGTGGCCCTGGCGGTTGAAGAAGACAGCAGGGCCGGTAATATGGAGGTGGCACAAAGCAAACTGCCCCTGCTGAAATCATTAATGACTGAACTGCAGAATATCTGAATTTACGAATTAGTGTCTGTTCAGAAATGAGGCTTTTTGTTCAAGATCAAGGTACACGGGAAATTTTACCGCAGGCATATAATTGATATCGGAGTCTGCGATTACCTCCAAGGATAAAATTTTTCTGTCAACGCAGATATCGGGCAAAAAGACCAACTATGGACAGACACGAACTATCTGCTGCACCTGTGAGCAATTACAGTTCAGAGGTAATAAAATCATATAATTGCTACCCCTGTGAGTAGTTACGAATAATGATGAAAACGGGCCAGCAGATAATTACAGTTCAGAGGTAATAAAAACACAGAATAACGCTGTGGTCAGTTACATATTATCTTGTCAGTTGCCTGTATTTGATCCTGTGAGGACGGTCAGCCTCAGCGCCTAACCTGGCTTTTCTGTCTTTCTCATAATCTGAATAATTCCCTTCAAACCACACAACCTGCGAGTCTCCTTCAAAAGCAAGAATATGAGTGGCAATCCTGTCAAGGAACCAGCGGTCGTGACTGATTACAACGCCACAGCCGCCAAAATTTTCCAGGGCCTCTTCCAGAGCCCTGAGTGTATTAACGTCCAAATCATTCGTCGGTTCATCCAGCAGGAGAACATTGCCGCCTTCCTTCAACGTACGGGCAAGGTGAACCCTGTTGCGCTGACCACCTGAAAGAAGACCCACTTTTTTCTGCTGTTCTGAACCGGAAAAATTAAATTTAGCAACATAGGCCCGGCTGTTAACTTCATGGGTGCCGAGCCAGACGGTGTCCTGATTATCCGATATGGCCTGCCAGATAGACGATTCAGGATCCAGAGTATCCCTGGACTGATCACCATAGGCAAGTTTGACCGTTTCTCCTATACGTATGGTGCCTGAATCTGGAGACTCCTCACCGGTAATCATCTTGAACAGGGTGCTTTTTCCGGCACCATTCGGTCCGATAATCCCGACAATACCGCCCGGAGGAAGACTGAAGTTCATATTTTCGATCAGCAGTCGATCTCCAAAAGATTTACTGACATTTTCTGCTTCAATGACAACCTTGCCGAGACGGGGCCCCGGAGGTATAAAAATTTCAAGATCCCTGGCAAGTTTTTCAGTTTCCTGGGACATCAGTTTTTCATAGGAACTGATCCTCGCCTTTGATTTGCTTCTTTTTCCTTTTGGTGACATCCTTATCCATTCAAGTTCCCTTTTCAGGGTTCGCCTGCGGTCACTTTCTCTTTTTTCCTCTAAAGACAGCCTTTTCTCTTTCTGCTCAAGCCATGATGAATAATTACCCTTCCAGGGGATGCCGATTCCCCTGTCCAGTTCAAGAATCCAGCCGGCCACATTATCGAGGAAATACCTGTCATGGGTTACAGCAATAACTGTTCCCGGGTAGGTCTGCAGATGGTGCTCGAGCCAGGCAACAGACTCAGCGTCCAGATGATTGGTAGGTTCATCCAGCAAAAGAATGTCTGGTTGGTTCAGAAGTATGCGGCAAAGGGCGACACGTCGCTGTTCGCCCCCGGAAAGAATGCCGCATTTCGTTTCGGAAGGAGGACAGCGAAGGGCATCCATTGCCATTTCAAGACGACTGTCAAGATCCCAGGCCGAAAGATTATCAAGTTTTTCCTGGACAGTTCCCTGTCGTTCAATGAGATTCTGCATTTCATCATCGGACATTGGCTCTGCAAATTTTTCATTAATTTCATTGAATTCATTGAGCAGATCTACTGTTTCCCGGACACCTTCCTCGACAATTTCCTTCACGGTTTTTTCAGGATCAAGGGAAGGTTCCTGGGGCAGGTAATCAACTTTTAGTCCAGGTGACAAATGGGTTTCACCGTTAAATTCTGTTTCAATACCAGCCAGTATTCTTAACAGGGTACTTTTACCGGAACCGTTGAGTCCCAATACTCCGATCTTTGCTCCGTAAAAATAGGAGAGGGAAATATCCTTCAATACAGGTTTATTGTCATAATATTTGCTGACCTTTATCATTGAATAGATAATTTTTTTATCATCTGTGCTCATGGAAGTTTCCTTGATATATTTTATATTTAATTGCGTACAACACTCAGTCTGCAATTGGTGAGCAATTACAGTTCAAGGGTAACAAAATCATAGATTTGCCGTTCCTGTAAGGAGGTAAGTTTTATTCACTTCAGCCTGATTATGAGAGCAAATGAGACCGAGAGTATATAAACTGATATTCTCTTACTCAAAATTTCAAATGTTTTCTAGAGAAGTTTTCTAAAAACAAAAGCGTGCAGATTGAAAAATCAATCTGCACGCTTTTGTTTTTAAACGTGGGCAGTTTTTATTAAATCTACCCACATCCCTACAGGTACCTGAATCCGTCGGCGAACACGCCGAATGGAAGCGAGTTATTTTTCAGAATAAACGTGATTATAAATAATTATTTCAATTTGTTATTAAGAAAAAAATGAAAATTCGTCACGGATTCAGGATGAAAACTGTTTAATCTTTATCTTCTGATTTATTACTTTCATTCAACAGAATGGAACCAACAGCGCCGATCAGACCAAGATTTCTGATGGTTTTCATTGCCGGTTTTGCAAGAGACGCCAGCATGGCGCGACGTCTTGCGCTGCCCAGATCTGCAAGTTCCGGAGTATGAGTCCTGAAAAGAAGGCTCATGTCTTTCTTTTTGCCGTAGTAACGGGAATTGGGGCCGAGTTCACCGCCGTCGGGCTCAATTCCTTTGGCCCCTTTCTTAACATACTTTGAAACTTCTGAGTTCGGATCGTCAAGATCACCAAAGATCCTGGCTCCTGCAATGCAGGTCTGGACACAGGCAGGCACTCCGCCCGCCTCAACACGTGGTTTACAGTAGGTACATTTATCCGCCTTGCCGTCTTCCGACACATCGTCCACCAGGTCAGGGTTAACGTAGCGGGCATTGTACGGGCAGGCATCAGCACAGGCACCACAGCCGAGACAACGGCTTTTGTCTATCTGGACTGTTCCGTCAAAAGGATCTTTCCAGGTGGCGGCAACTTCCATTGTCTTTGTTTTTCCGGTTTTGGCATCCTTGAATGTAACTTCCACCGGGTCAGCCGGGCATTCCGGTACACAAACCGGATCTGTACAATGATTGCACAGTCCGGGATAGTAGGTGGAAGCCATTTCACCGTCAACCATTTCCGGCCCCATCCTGTAAACCCAGTTCCGGGCAAATTCCACTGGGACCTCCCATTCGGCCTTACAGGCTATGGTGCAGGCATGACAGCCGACACATCGTTCGAGGTCAATAATCATTCCATATTGCATTCCTTATTCCTCCTGAAGTAACCTTAAAAGCCGGTTTAAGCAGCCGTCGGGATATTGATGACTTTACCGTCCTTGATGAATTTGACAAAATTATTTCGCATTCCGTTTGCCCCGGTTTCAGGGTCCACACCAATTTTGGTTACCAGGCTCGTGTCATCAACACCTGCTCCAACTCCAACTGTCATAAGCGGATTGGCTGACCCATAACCATGTCCCATATAGACACAGTCTTTTCGTATACCTGGAGTGGTCTTGACAACAGTTGTTGTCCTGGATTTCACTCCGTCCTGATTGATAAAACCGACCTCGTCACCATCCTTCAGCCCCATTTTTGCTGCAAGCTCATCATTGAGCCAGACAGGATTCGTTGGCATGGCGCTGTGCAGCCAGACATTATTCTGGGTTCTGTTGAAGGTATGGACAGGGACGCGACCATAGATCAACCGAGCAAAACCAGCCGGTGGTTCATCAACAGGTTTATAGGTAGGCACTCCTGGGAAACCGGCATCTTCAATATCCTCATTATAAAAGACAACCTCAAAATCATCGGGCATGTTGTACGGGTTTTTACCAGGTTGAATATGAATGCCATCTTCCTTTTTCAACTGGGCCAGTGAAAGACCGGCAACCTTCAGATTTTTTTCCACCATATCTTCCGCGCTTTCCACCGGGATATCCTCTTCGTATCCCATGCGTTTAGCGATTTCGTTGGTAATATAAACCTGATCTTTCCGTTCAAACAGGGGAGAGACAAGCGGCATCCTGGCTGAAATAAACTGCTGTTGTTTTTCTGATAAATCCCATTGGGTCCCTGTTTTGATGTAATCATATCTTTCCAGATAACTGACTTCAGGAAGAAGTATATCCGCCCACATGGTTATATCTGTAGGCATCACATCAACGCACATGACAAAGTCCATCTGCCTGAGAACGTTCTTCATTTTTTCCTGACCGGGAATAGTCTGGATAGGATTCTGACCCCAGACAACACATCCTTTAATCGGATAGGGCTTACCTGTCAGTGCCGCATCGCGAATGAGTTCAGTGGGTGTTCCCGGAGGGGTGAAAGGATGGTATAATTCATCATCACTGTTGAGATTGAGGTTGAATTCTTCCTCATGTTCCTTGTGTGCCCAACTGAGTTTACCAACCTTTGGCCCAATTGAGGGCACCCAGCCACCTTTAACATAAAAGGCACCCAGAAGACCAGTCAGGCAGGCCAGGGAGCGCTGGCGTTGAAAATCGTTGCCATACCAGGAGACATGTCTGCCTGGATGAATGGAGACATTTGGTGCGTTATCCGCCAGCAGCTCGGCCACCTCTTTTATCTGCTGTACCGTAAGATCACATTCTGCAGCAGCTTTTTCAAGGCTCCACTCTTTAATACCTTTGGCAAATTCTTCGAAACCATCACCATATTCGTCAACGAAATCAGCATCATATTTTTTGGTTGTAATGAGATAATTCATTATACCAAGGAGAAAAGCAGTATCGGTACCCGGTTTTATTGGAACCCAGATATCTGATTTTGCAGCGGAAGCGGAATAACGTGGATCAACAACAATCAGTTTAGCGCCGTTCTGTAACCCCTTCAGGTATCGTTTAATATGGGAGACATGAATGTTTTCACCAAAATGGCCTCCAAGAAGGAAAATGACCTTGGCATTAGGCATGTCAACTTTCTCTCCGGGTGCTTTGCCGATAGTCGCCACGTAGGCAGTGTCCCGAATTCCCCTGCACTGGAAAAAAGACGCTTCACTGACATTTTTTGTGCCGACAGTCCTCTCAAAGAAATGCATGGGATACTTTGCTGAAGAGCCATGGGGAAAAACGCAGATGCCTTTTGCACCGTATTTGTCCTTAACAGCCTTCAATTTAGTCCCGCATTCATCAAGAGCGTCTTTCCAGGAAATCTTTTTCCACTTGGGGTTTCCACGTTCACCGACATTTTTCAAGGGGAATTTCAGTCGGTCTGGATCGTAAAGAAGTTTGATCCCGGCGTTACCTCTTGCACAGATAGAGGTTCCATTGTCAATCGATTTCGGATTTCCCTCAAGTTTTACGAGGCGCCCACCCCTTTTTTTACCAACAAGCTGGCACCGCCAGAAACACATCTCGCAAATGCCCCCAACTACGGTTTCATCTTTGAAAGAGCCTTTTGCCTCTAGGGGAGAACGTTTGACACCGCTCTCTGATGCTATTGCCCGGGAAAGGGGCAAAGCTACAGCTGCCAAAGAGGCAGATTGTAAAAATTTACGCCTCGTTAAGTTGAACGCCATATTCCTTTTCCTCCTTTGTGAAAAAGTCGATTAAAGTAATGATGATACGATAAAAAGGGTGTTTTGCTTCCTTTTTTACCAGTTTTGAAAAAGTTTCAAACCAGGGCAGAAAATAGGTGCCTAAAAATTCGTTTTCACTTTCCTGATCTTTATCTTCGGCTAAAAACGACAGAAATTCAAGTTGATGTATCAGATTGTCAGGGAAATCAGCTTTTTCGGTCAGAATATATCCTTTAGAATGATAGTACTGCAAGACCTGCTCCGCATATTTACCCTGCAGGGATTTATCAAAATAAACAGAACCGTAAGGAGGAGCCGCGACATGTGGAAAACCATTGATGAAAAGTCGGGTATACTCTACCTGTAAATCCTCCAGAAAATCCCTGCTCTTTTTTATCTCAGTATCAATCGCATCCTTTTCTTTTTCACCACCCAGCGCATCGAGAAGAGTATAAAGACTTCCCAGGTAGGTTTCATTCATCCAGTCAGTTTCCGGGTACTGCATGCTTTGGGCGCAGAACCTGTATATCGTTGCTATATGGTCTGTTGAAAGAGAGTCTGTCATTAAAGAATTCCTGAGAAAAACCGACCGGCTGAACAATCTTTATAGATGTCGGAAATTTTAATATTTATAGCTGGTTAAGAGGAAAATGTACCACAATGTAAGCAATTTGATAATACTTTTGAATAATAAATTTGTAAATACCACAGTGTAGTGTGTTGATGTCATTTTCCGTTGATTTCAAATAACAAAAACACCTGTCATTATTGATACAATGTCGCATATTTTATCAACTACAGCAGGGATTGTAAATATTAAATTAATATCTAAAATAGAATGGTCGTACTTTATTTTGTAAAAAATGTCATGGAAAGGGTCTTTGCCTGAGCAAATAGATAAAATAATTGTTAATTTTGCCTATTAAATCTTCAGTTTCACGAAAAGGGGCGTGTTTTCCCCGGGCGAGAGACTCGGTATTCTCTCCTGCATTCCAGGCTGAAACGACAAGATCGAGTCTGCCGTTAAATTTATAATTGTATTTAGCAATCAGATAACATGTCAGCAGAATATTTACAGCGGGATCAAAAAGGTCTCTTTTTTTAAGATTTTTCAGGGTTGTTTTTGAAACATGTCGGAAATGTGTTCGTGATTCACTCAACTCCTTTGCCGCTTCCTTCCCTGTAGAATAAAGGATCTGCCCAAGGCCGATCGCCTTTCGATTCGACACAGCCCTGGGGTTGGCTCCGGATTCAGCAAGGATAAGGGCCCGGATAAAGTTCGGGTTAACCTTGTGTTTTGGTACAAAATAGGAAAAATCAGCAAAATATCGTATGAGATGGTCAAAACGAGCTAGTTTCTCTATTTCATTTTGTTCTATTTTTTTGTTTTTAAATTTTTTGAGAGACTGGTCGAGATCTGCCCAGGAAGTGTTAATCATACCCAGAAGAATCAGCACTGAAATGATAAAATGTTTTATACTGAAACATTTATCTGAAAATCCGCAGTCAAAAGTTATACCGCCGCAGTTGAGAATTTTATTAGTTTTTTGTGGCTGAGCCATTGAGTCCGGCCATGCCGGTTTATTTGAAAATCCGCAGCGAGGAAGTTCCTTTAGCCGCAGTCGGGTTTTCTTTTCTTTGCCGTTGATAAGCCTGAACCATTCGGTCCAGTCATGTTGTTTTGTCTGCCTTGCGTTGTCGCGTTTTGTATGGGACCTGGAAAAAAACATGGGACGATTCATTGACGAACGACCAGCCCGTTCATATCCATCTGCATGAACCCGGATGTAGTGCGATACAGGAGAAAGGGATCTGCGGCTCCAGTAAATTCGCGAATGGAATGCATGGCAAGTGTAGGAATACCCACATCAACAGTTTTGATACCAAGGCGGGCTGCAGTCATCGGTCCAATTGTGGACCCACAAGCCATATCGCTTCTCATAACGAATTCCTGAGGGTTCACCTCTACTTCATTGCAGATTTTTTTGTAAATTGCGGCGCTGATACTGCTGGTTGCATAGCGTTGATTGGCGTTTATTTTAATAACAGGAGCCATGTTGAGAAAAATCTTATGGGCCTTATCTGATTTACTTGTGAAATTTGGATGGGTCGCATGGCTGTTATCTATGGAAATGAGAAAAGATTTTTCCAGGGCTTTCAATCTCATGGCCGGATCTGGGATAATGCGCTTGAAAAAAGATTCAGCAAAGTTGGATCCGGCCCCGGCTACGGAAACAGAGCCGTTTTCCTCATGGTTTGTACAGAGAAGCAGACAGTTTTTCCTCATCTTACCGGCCCCAATTGACTGCATACCGACAAAACAACTCAACAGGTTATCAAGCTTACCTCCACAGATGAATTCTTTTTTATGACCTGTAAAAACAGGTGGTTGTGTGTCATAGCAGGATAGGTCGAAAGTCAGGATACTGCCAATTTTTTCCTGGGGATATTCCTGTTTGAGTTGTTCGAGGAGCAGTGTTTTCAGGTCAGGCAGTTGCCCTGTAATCGTTTGTGCAAGAAGGGGAGGCAGGTCATCCTGGGCATTGATTTCATTTTTCCTGTTGGCTTCACGGTTAAAATGAATGGCCAGGCTTGGAATAACAAGCATTGGTCGCTTGAAATCTACCAGGAAAACAGCCAGACTACCATCCTGCATCAGACAGCAGGTCCTGCCGGCCAGGGAAAGATCACGATCAAACCAGGTCTGGAGAAGTGGTCCTCCATATATTTCTACCCCAAGTTTGAGGTAAGTATCCTGTTCTATGTCCGGCAATGGTTTAATTTGTAGACACGGGCTGTCCGTATGAGCCGCCAGAATACGAAAACCGTCTTCCGGTTTCTCATCTTTTCCAAGAGTACAGGCAATAATTGAGCCATTATCTCTGATATGATAGTAGGAGGAGCCAGGATCTGCAGAGAGGGTTTCCAGGTCGAGCAATTGGGAAAAACCATGGTCATCAAAAAACTGTTTCATCTGAAAAACCGCATGATATGGAGATGCGGATTCTCTGAGAAAAGAAAAAAGCTGACTGTTAAAAATTGTCTGGTTCATTTTAAAAAATTAAGTTGACTTAAGGTAATCCTTGTTTGATCACCGGATACGCAGAGAAGATGTGTGTTAATCATGTTTGATTTTTGAATTGTATAGTGATATTTCGATTTTTTATTAAGAAAATTAGGAAGATGACGCGGGTTCAGTGTGATGACAGATGGAACTACGTTGGATTTTTCTGGAGGGCCGCTATTGTCTCATACCTGCTGAGCGCCATTTGAATGACCATTGTGTTTTGCTGTGTATTTGACGATGATTCAGATAAAGACGGGTCTTTTTCTGAATCCAAAAGGACTTCCTGGGTTTTCAGAAGAAGTTCTTTTCTTGCGGCAGCTTCTTTAACAGCCGCCTGCGCAGCTATCCGTCTGTCAGCAGAAGAAGGATTCTGCGGAGCCAGAGCGGCACGCTTAATGGTCTCCATTTTACTGATTGTGGCTTCCGGGCTGTTTTCCGTGCTGACATCAATGGGAACTTCACCAGACACGGCATAGGCACGGCCATCCGGTCCCTTCTGTGTGGTAAAATGAGCTCCACCTCCTGCATAACGCCCGGCTGCAGCAAGATGTGCCTGTTCGTGGGTCCGGACTTCTCGATCCCGTTTTTTCAGACTCTCAAGAATACGTAAGTCATCCTCGCCGAGCTGCACCGGTCCGTTCAGATTTTCATTTTTCTCTTTTATGTTTCCGGAAGATTCTCCTGACAGAGATACCTTGTCTTTGACCACATACTGACTCACAGGGGAAGAATTGTTCCCGTTGTTTTCCGGATATCCCTGCAGGTGAGACCTGTTGAGATAATTTGCTGGAGAAACAGTTGTCATAATCTGCGGGAGAGTAACATTTTCAAGGAATCGTCTTTATGGAGTAATTACAGTTCAGATGTAATAAAATCATATAATTGCTACCCCTGTGAGTAGTTACTTTATGGAAATGATGCCTGATAGTTAAGGTCCATCCATAAATGGTCTTTTTCCTGCATTCCACGTTGCAGGAAAAAGAAAATCATTCACAGGTAACTCTGAAATTATAAGGGAAAAAGTGTAAAATGGCAAATTCGGTGCCACTTCCATGAATCAGCGCTGAAAGAGATTCCCCAGCTCTCCCAGTACAGATCCCTCGCCGGAAGTTGAGAATCCAGCATTGTTCTGGGGTGCAGCCCTGTGGATTCGGCCAGCCAGGCGGGAAAATGGCAAAGACTGCAGCCAGACGTGGCCTGGTCCCGTAAGCGTAGTGAAGAAAAATCCTTCACCGCCGAATATTGCTGATTTTATACCACCAACAAACTGGATATCATAGTCAACCGTACCGGTCATGGCAACTAGACAACCTGTATCAATTCGCAGTGTTTCACCGGCCTGAAGATCTTTCTGCACTATGGTTCCTCCGGCATGAACAAAGATCTGCCCATCACCTTCGAGTTTCTGCATAATGAAACCTTCTCCACCGAAAAGGGCCGCCCCGATTTTTTTCTGAAATTCAACGCCGATTGAAACACCTTTGGCGGCACAGAGAAAAGCATCTTTCTGACAGACCAGTTTGCCCTGATAGTCTTTCAGGTCAAGGGGAATAATTTTACCGGGATAGGGTGATGCAAAGGCAATTTTCCCTTTATTCTCGCCTTTAAAGGTGAAAATCGTGGTGAAAAGACCTTCTCCGGTAATAAGTCGTTTTCCAGCACCAAGCATTTTCTCCAGGAATCCACCACGTTCAGAAGCAACACTACCATCACCAAAAACGGTTTCCATTTCAATGCCATTGGACATGTACATCATTGAACCGGCTTCAGCGACTGCACTTTCATCCGGATCCAGTTCAATTTCCACATACTGCATTTCATGGCCGAAAATTTCATAATCGATTTCATCGGCTCCTCTTTGAAGGGGAGGAGAGGGAGGTATCTCTCTGTTCTGCAGTTCAGAAACCGAGGAAAGGGGGACCCAGTTTTCAAATCCCTGTTTCCATACCAGCGTATCATTATTATAGACACCGCTGTCCAGATTTGTCTGCACCTGATAAGACGAAAAAGGACCTTCCTGTTTTCCATTTACTGCCACATACCAACTGTCCATAATATTTCCTTTGTTCCTTGTTCCTGTACACTTATACCTGAAATTGCAGAATTTAGGTTTTACTAAAACTCACCTGTGCGGGTAAAAAACGTGAAAAGCTTGAGTAAAGACTTCACAGCCACCTTAAAAATATTTTTCTTTAAGATCATATAGCTTGTCAAGGTATTCTTCCCTGTAACGCAGGTTTTTCCCAGTATTTTCCATTTCCTCAATCAGTGAGTCTATGGCCGGCCGTAAATCAATACCATGCCTGTTGTATCCTTCTGAATTCGCCCTGTCGATTATTAATACAGCATAAAAACTGATGGCCATGCGTGAAGCTGAATCTCTTCTGAAGAGATAAAGTCTTCCTCCCATCGTACTCTGAAAGAAACTGGCATAATCGTAAAGTTCCTTATCTGTAAAAATTATACCGTATTCTTTTTGGAGGGCATCAGGGTATGAAGTCAGCTCATAAAAAGTTTTGATTATTTCCTCAAAGGAAGGCTTTTCCCGATCCAGAATTCCCTTGAGTATAAGAATATTTTTTTTCCCAAGAATCCTGAAAAAATGGGCTGTATTTTTTAAAATTGTGAACAGATCATCTGTCTCATTGGTCACCACAGGAGGAGTGTCGAACAGTTTCTGCAGCAATTTTGAAAAATGAATTTTACTTGGCTCGGAAAGATGGAAATCCTTCATGTACTGCTGCTGGTCCAGATGGTCGTAAAATCCGTTAAGCAAGGCAATGAGTTTCCGGGGAACTGAGTTTTCCTGCCCTTTTTTCAGCAAGGCAGTATTTTGTACATTCTCTATATCCGAATGTATTTCGGTATTTTCTGGAATATTATGTTGCCTCTCTGAAGGTTTTTCCTCTGTGAATATTTTTTCCTTTGTGTCCGGTCTGTCAGAAGTGGGAACAGAGCTGCCATGAGTTTTTTCTTTAGCTATGACAGATTTGTCTCTACTGGTTCTTGTAGAATTTACAGATTGTGTATCCGGGCCAATTGGTATTTCTGTTGAGTTCTCAATCTGTTTATAGGGGGATTCTGATTTGGCCCGAATTGATTTTTGTTCCGTATAAAAATAAAAAAAAGCTATGAAAATACTGATCAAAAAGCAAAAAACATACAAAGCTGTAGTTGATCGTCGCCTTACCCGGGAAGTTGACCGTTGCTTTTTCTCTCTTTCTTTCATTTTTCCTGATTTTTTTATGGGCCCTGCGAGGCAGCTACTCACTGGGCTGCAACTCTAAGATTTTATTGCCTCTGAATTGTAATTACTCTCCCAAAGTCGTTAACTTAAGGGGAAAATAATTTAAAACAGTCCAATTCTGACCTTGGCCGAGACCTGAATGGGACTCATGGCTTAAATTAATCTGATTACGTATGAAACTCAGCCTGTTATTTGTGAGTCTGTGGATGTGCCTGTTAAACCGGCACATCCACAATTTGGCTGAGTTTCATGGGTAATCAAGTAAATTAATGACCTTTATGACTCACCTGCCACAGATTTTACCGGAACTTCTGTTCACTGCAGGTTATGCCTGAGCGGACAAAAAAGTATGTGAAAAGCTGAGGTGCTTGTGAGTAATAACAAATTACGGGTAAATTCATTCAAAGCAGCCATAGTGAGTGCCTGTCCATAGTTGGTCTTTTTGCCCGATATATACGTTGGCCGAAAAATTTTATCCGCGGAGGTAAGTGTAGACTCCGATATTAATTATATGCCTGCGGTAAAATTTCCCGTGCACCTTGCTCTCGAACAAAAGTCCTCAGTTCTGGACAGACACTAGTGAAGATACTATATGGCATTTGTAATGTCACGGCTAACTGTATACTGGGCTGGATAAAACATAATCGCTCACAGGCACCCAAATTTTTCATGGTCTCTTTTGTCCGCAAAGGCAGACTATAGTGAAGAAGAACCTGCAAAAATCTGTGGCAGGTGACCAATTACCAC
This sequence comes from Desulfomarina sp., assembly GCF_054039375.1. Taxonomy (NCBI): domain Bacteria; kingdom Pseudomonadati; phylum Thermodesulfobacteriota; class Desulfobulbia; order Desulfobulbales; family Desulfobulbaceae; genus Desulfomarina; species Desulfomarina sp. The sequence goes on from NZ_JBPLBA010000036.1 coordinate 27,625, forward strand.
ACTGAGCCGAATCCTGAGTTTTACAGGATCTCTCATCTACTTTGTTCTCAGTAGTTTAAAGGATGAAAACAGGGTTGTGCCTTTGCGCCAGACCCCTCCGGCAGAGAATCGAAGATTCGAGCTTTCCGGTTGACCGATTCAGGTTAAAATAATTTTTCAGAATATGTGCTGCTTACTGGAATTGTACACGCTATATTATGCTTGACTCGATAGCCGGAAGGAACTATTTTGGTGTGTTAACGGATTTTTCTCGTTCCGCGAAAACTCAGTCAGATTAAGAAGCTTTTTCCTTAACCGGCAGAGTTGCAATCAGGGATGTTTTTAAGGTTCAGCAGTGTTTATACTTAGATCCTGCGCACCAGAAAATGAAAAACGAAATTTTAATCTTAATGTATTGAGATATATTTTAAAAAATTGGTAATTCACCTGTTGAGTGAATGTATATTTTTCGTTTTCTTTATCCTGCAGGATTTAAGTTACATAGTTTACCCCTTTTTTATAATTTTACTTTTGGAGGAACACAAATGACTATTTCCGTGGTAGGACATTCCAATCCTGATACTGATTCAGTAACAGCGTCAATTGCACTGGCAGCACTGTTCAATGCTCAAGGTCAGGAAGCCCAGGCCTGTATGCAGTGCGCTGCTGCAGATCTCAATCCGGAATCTAAAGTGGTATTGGAAAAATTTGGTCTCGAGGCTCCTGCAGAGATCAACGATGCGGCCGGAAAAGATATTGCTCTTGTTGATTTCAGTGATCTGGCCCAGGGACCAGCTAACTTGGCGGATGCGAATGTAGTCGCAGTTGTGGATCATCACAAGGTTGGTGATCTGACCACAAACAATCCGATTCTCTTCAGGGCGGAACCTGTAGGGTGCACAGGAACTGTTTTGAACAAAATGTTTAAAGAAGCTGGCGTCTCCATACCAAAAAATGTGGCTGGAGGAATGTTGGCTGCTATTCTGAGTGATACTGTTAATTTCAAGTCGCCCACCTGCACTGAAGACGACAAAATTGCAGTAAATGATTTGAAAACAGTTGCCGGTGTGGATGATACTGATGCCCTTTTTATGGATATGCTGAAGGCGAAATCTTCAGTAGATGGAGTACCGGCAAAAGATCTTCTTTTCCGCGATTATAAAGATTTTGATATGAACGGAAACAAAGTGGGAGTCGGCCAGCTGGAGCTTGCCACACTTGATCAGGTTGCTGATATTCGCGATGATCTGATCAAAGCTATGGAAGAAGTGAAAGCCGATGGAAGACATTCTGTTCTGCTCATGCTCACTGATGTTGTTAAAGAAGGTACGGATCTCGTTGTGATCTCAGATGATCCTGCATTGATAGAGAATGCTTTTGAAGGAAAACTTGAAAGCAACTCCATGTGGATTGATGGTATGATGAGTCGTAAAAAGCAGACAGTACCCAACCTGCAGAAGGCTTTTGGCTGTTAATGCAGTAGAAAAAAGAAACTGTACGTTGTAAGCAAATAATGGCGGTAAGATCTTTAAATGTAGATCATGCCGCCATTATTTTTCCTGATTGTCCCTGAACTGTAATTACCCTCGGTTGCCCTTAAGGTATTCTTCTATTTTCTCTTTCAGCTCACTGATCATTTTATCTATGATTGCGGAGCCGCCGGATTCAGGTCGAATGGGGAGAAGCAAACCCTTGAACTGGTTTGCTGAAGGATTGTCCAACCGTTCCTTTTCAAGTATGGAGAATTTCTGATTGAGGTCTTTTTTTCGTTTTTGCAGTTGAGTATGTTTTCGTGCAAACAGATCCTCGGATAACAGGTTCCGCTTGTTCACCAATTCATTTATTTGAAGGTCGACGGCCGAAATCCTTTTTTTGAGTGACGTGATCATCAGGGAATAGTCATTTTCCCAGCGGCTTTCGGGACCAAATTTGAGCACCAGTTTTCCGATATATTTACCTCGCCCCTTAACCTGGGTCAGAAGGCAGTTGCCAAAAACCTGTGGTGCGAAATTCCCTCTTTTCCTGTCTGCCGAAATAATGATATCAATTTCGGGAACAGTTCTGGCAATAATCCTGTTATCTGAAAACGGAAGATTTGAGAGAAGAATAATCATGCCTGCTTTTTTCTTGAGAACTTCAACTTGTTCGAACAAAACATCTTTCCAGTTTTTTACTGTAAATTCAGAATTATACAAACTATCTTTTCCAGTCATACCGATAATGGCAATGGTCAGATTGTCAACTTCCCTGGTAATATATGGAGCAAAAAACAGCTTCTCATCTCCAGTAAAAATATTTGCAGAAATCCAGGGGAAATGATTGTCTTTCGTTCTTAAGAAAAAATCTTTTCCAGCAGAAAGATCACTGGCACTTACAGCCACAGCATCATATCCTGTTTCAAGATAAGCTTTTGTAATTGTTTCAGCCGTCACTAATTCAGGATATGTCCGGTGATCAGTTCTCTGTTTTTTAAAAAGGAGATTGCCTGAATCTACAATGAGAGTATTGGCTCTCCTGTCACCAGTTCTCTTTTGAATGAAATGTGCTTTACTGGACAGTCCGCCCAGTTGATTGGATTTTCAACCGCAGGGTTCAGTTTCTCCAAGGACCGAATTGGAAAAAAAGACCACAATATCTGTCTTTGCTCCTGCCGCTGTGCAAGAGGGGACGAGAATGGAAGAGTGCAGCAGGGTAAAGATAAAAATAATAAAAATATATTGATGTTTCATAAAATTGTCTCAACCTGGAAATAGAGTATTTATCATCTGTGCCTGAATCCGTGACAGCTTCGTGATTATTTGGGTAAGAATTTGAAAAATTAATATAAAAATATCAAAACGATGCATTTAAACGATCACGGATTCAGACTGTATTCCTGAAATGCAGACATCAGGTCGTAATGAGCATGAGAAATTCCCTGTTGCCTTTCGGGCCGAGAATTGGGGAGGGGACGCATCCTATGCTTTTAAGTCCTGACTTCCGTATAAACTGTTCAATTTTATGGATAGTTTCCTGGTGAAGCTGTGGTTCTGTGATCACCCCACCAGGTGGTATTTTCTCTCTTGAAAGCTCAAATTGGGGCTTTATCAGGGTGAGAATTGTTACATTTTGTGAGAAAAGAGTGACAATCGGAGAAATAAGCTTGGTTATGGAGATAAATGATACATCCATTACAACCAGATCTATGGTTTCACCGAGATGTGATGGAGTGATATTCCTGGCATTGAATCGTTCAAAAATAACCACCCGGTTATCCTGTCTGAGCTTCCAGGATAACTGTCCGTATGCCACATCAACAGCATACACTTTTTCGGCTCCATGCTGAAGCAGACAATCAGTAAATCCGCCGGAAGATGCGCCGATATCAACGCAGATCTTACCTTGAGGCGATAAATTGAAATGGTCAAGGCCTTTTTCAAGTTTGAGTCCACCCCTTGAAACATAGGGTATTCTGTCCTTGACCCGGATTTGAGCATCAGCAGGGTAGAGCAGACCCACCTTGTCCGCCAGTGAGTCGTCAACTAGAACCTCCCCGGCACCAATCATGGCCCTTGCCTTTGCAAGATCAGGTGCAAGTCCCTTTTGAAGGAGGAGTTGATCAAGTCTGGTGTTTTTTTTCAACGTAATTAAGAAATTACTGCTGCAGGTTTCAATAACCAGCAGTATCTCCCTGTAAGGTTAAGACTACCTTGAAAAATTGCTTTGCCACCCGGTTAGCGGGGATACAGGATAATGAAAAATGCTCTTATACATTTAAGTTTCGCACTTCCAGTTAAATACCTGCGCTTATTTTTTGCAGTCTTTGATTTTGAATAAAATTAATCATTTCATCGTTGACGTGACACTAGAGTTTTGCAAGTCTTTTTCTTGCAATTTCAGCTTCCGGTGAAGAGCCGTGTTGTTTCAATATTTTTTTATAAATTACACGGGCAGTACCCTTGTCCGACAGTTTTTCAAATGCCAGTCCCTGTTTCAACATGGCCGCAGGCGCTTTCACATGATCAGAATTTTGAGAAATAATTTTCTGATACTGCATGATAGCCTTGTCATATTCTTTTTGTTTGAAAAGGCATTCACCCATCATAAACCGACCCTCTACCTTGTTCCGGGATGAACCATTTTCAGCAATTTGTTCAAAAAGGGAAAAAGCCTTGGTGAATTTATTGTTATTATATAATTTCATGGCTTTTTCCATGTCATTATTAACAGGAGTTGCCAGTTGTTTCTTTCCGGATTTAATATTCTCCTTTGGTGTTTTAACCTGTGCAATGGAGGTAGGTTTGACTTTTTTCCCGGAAACAGCATTGGTTTTTTTCTGTGGGGCTGCCGGAACTGAATATTTTATTTTTTTCCTGCTTGCCAGCAGATGCTTGCCCCGTGTTTTTTTCAGACCTGCATTACTTGCTGCAAGTGCCTTTGCCCTGGCAGCTGCCGCAGCGCGGGCTGCAGCCTGTGCCTTCATTTCAGCGTCCCGAATTCTCGCTTCTTGAATAGCTTTGAGATGTTCATTCTGCAGACGGATCTGCTCATTGAGTTCATTGAGTTTTCTCTCTTTTTCCTTCTGTTTTTCTTCTATAGCCCTGAGAAGTTCTTCTCGCTTTGCTTCTTCAGTCATTGCAACTTCAGTGATTGATTCCGCAAGTTCTTTATTGTTTTCCCTTAACCGTCTGTTCAGGTGGTTGGTTTCTTCGAGCTGACTCTGAAGTTCAAGAATTTCCCGTTCGAGCTGGTCCATTTTTCCAGAAGAGGCAGCCTGTCTTTTCTGCAGTTGACCAAAGGTCGTCGATTTCATGTCTTCGAGTTTTTTATTCACGATCCGCAATTGATAGCGGAGATCATCGATATCAGCCTGGGAGGCGCACTGGATAAGAAATGGACTGCAGGCACAGACAAGAGCCAGATTCAGGAGAGTTTTTTTCATGATAAAAAATATATTATTATTAAATTATTAGTAAATTATAGCTTTCCAGGTATTGTCTATAGATGGTCTGGGGTTATCTTGACCATTGAGGATAAGTCTGACTACCAGGGAAAGAGAACATTCTTCTTTGAAATGAGCCATTTTTCATTATAACGTATATCTGGTGTCTTTTGCCATCCCGTTTTGCAAAGGCTATCTGATTTCCGTCCGGTGACCATACCGGGGATTCATGGTGACTGAGATCAACGGTCAGTTGAGTTGGGGGCTCATCTTTTAGCGGATTCATTGTAAAAAGCTGATATACTCCATTTCTCAGGCTGGAATAAACAATTTTGTTTTCGGTTGGAGACCAGTCCGGCTCGGCATTTTCCGTACCTTCAAAAGTAAGACGTTTTATTTTTCTGTTTTTCATGTTCAGCAGATACAATTGGGGTTTACCGCTTCTGTCTGAAACAAAAACGATATAACGTCCATCTGGTGACCATGTCGGGGAAACATTTATACCGGATTTACTGGTAAGCTGCTCCAGTATATTTCCTTTGCTGTCAAGAAGATAGAGGTCAGGAGTCCCGCTTTTGGAAAGAGTGAGGACCATACGAGTGCCGTCCGGCGACCATGCGGGTGCAAGGTTGAGTCCTTTCCTTCTTGACAAAGCCCGGGTTGTTTTAGACTGACGCAGATCAGTAATATAGAGGTTCTGGTTGCCTGTATGGTACGAGGTATAGGTGAGATAAATACCGCCGGGCTTGAACCTTGGTGAGACTGTGAGATTTCTGTGGCGGGTGACCTGCCTGAGTTTTTTCCCCAGGATATCGGTAAGGTATACTTCTTTGACTTTTTTAACCCTGGAGACAAATGCAATTTTTGTATTTGCAATGCCTTCTACACCTGTGAGTGTTTTGATAACATGGTCACAATATTTAAAAACCATTTTGTCCTTCTGGCCCATCGGGCCGGAAAAGGATTTTCCCATGATGACTTCATTTCCAGCAACATCAAAGAGCCGGAGTTCAAGCTTTATGCTTTTTGGTGCAAGACTATAGCTTCCAAAAATAACGTAATCAACACCATGCCTTTTCCAATCAGCCTTAAGGCTGCCGCCATAACTGGAGACCGGCAAAATTGAAATTATTCCATGAAACTTCAGTGATTTTGCCAGGGTGTCGGCCAGGTCTCTGCCAAGACGCTGTCTATGACCATCGAGATTTTTATTGTTAAACCAGGGTACAGCAATATTGATTTTTCTTGTTTCCGGTGCAGTGATGTCGAGATATACTCGATTTGCTCCAGAAACACTGCCCGTTAAAAAAAGAATTGTAAGAATAAAAAGACCGGTGGTAATTCGTAATATATTCATCGTGTTTTCAGTAGATTATTTTTTATCCAAAAAGAATTACTATCGTATTGAACCGGGTTTAAAACGTAATCCTATTTCATACCGCTGCTTTTTCATTGCTGGAGGAATTGGTGGCAGAGGGCTTGCCGATTCGATGGTTTTTGTCACAAACTGGTCAAAGATCCTGTCCCCGGATTTCTTTTCAAAAAACATATTTACAATATTACCGTTTTTGTTGATTGTAATAACCACTACCGCTGTCAACTCCGGCTTCTTCTGCATATATTCAGGAAGGGACCAGAACTGATGCAACCTGGCAAAAATAGCGGCGTGGTATTGTCCCTGCAGAAGATTCATACTTCCTGAGATCCGGCTGTTACCTGATGTTTTTTCAGCAGGTGTGGATTGTGCTGCAGCAGGCGGTGAAAAAGAATCTTTTTTTAGAAGTTCCCGTTCCCTCTGAAGTTCCTCAAGAGCTTTTTTTGCCCGCTTTTCCGCGATCTCTTCCTGGCGCAAAGCCTCAGCAAGCTTTTGCCGCTTGATTCTTGCGAGTTCATCACGGCTCTGAGTTTTGGCTTTTCTGCGTACTTTTTTTCTTTTTTTACGTTTAAGAGGTTTAATGGAAACAGCTTTCCTGGGTGATTTCACAATCTTTTTAACAGGAACTGCAACGGGAGCTATTTTTTTTGCTTTTACAACCGGGGCATTTTTTTTTATCGCAGGAGCTTTCTCCACAACCGGCTCCGGTGCAACATCCGCAACATTAATAAGACTGACAGTATAAATGTCGGCAAATTTCGGTTTCGCATCAAAAAAACCGGGAAGGTAGATTGCTCCGGCTATAAGAAGAAAATGTAGGCCAATTGCGATAGTGGACGGTATTTTCCATTCACTTTCAGACATAACTGTAATGTTACTACTCACGGGGTTTATAGCTCTGTGTTTTTATGACCCTGAACTGCAGGCCACCTTGATATCGACCTCAATCCGTGACCAAAGGGTATCACCGCACTCGAGATTTTCATTAGTTTGTGCCTGTCCATAGTTGGTCTTTTTGTCCGATATCTGCGTTGGCCGATAAATTTTATCCTCGGAGGTAAGCGTAGACTCCGATATCAATTATATGCCTGCGGTAAAATTTCCCGTGCATCTTGATCTCGAACAAAAATCCTCATTTCTGAACAGACACTTGTCCCTTCAACACCGCCCTGACGTATCTTGCTTGTCCTTTTTCGCGCCATTCTGCCTGAGGCTTATGTTACACAGCTCTATTATGCGCTCAAAGCCGCAGGCAGAATGGCACAAAAAATTACAGCGCAATATTACGTCATTTCATCGTTGACGTGACATTAGTTTGTTGAGGCCGAGCCATAGGTTCCGGATTCAGGATCGGATGAAAATATAAATTTCTCAAGGTGCCCTGCAATTTTAAATCACCTGGGCACTGGCTGTTTTTTTTCCGAAGGTTTGGTAATCATACCTATTTTATCAAATCCGACAGCTTTGATATCAGCCATGACTCCAACGACAATCCCATACGGTACATTTTTATCAGCTCTCAGGAAAATCGGCTGTTTTTTATTCATGGCGTAATTTTTTTCAAGCTCCTGTACCATGAGGGCTCTCACCTGCACAACGTTATTTATGCTTATCTGCCCATCTTTATCGATAGTCACAACAATGGGCTTTTCTTCCTGTCTCAATGACTTGGAGGTGGTTTCCGGCAGGTCGATATTCAAACCCTGGGTCATCATGGGAGCAGTGATCATAAAGATAATAAGTAAAACAAGCATAACATCAACGAGGGGAGTAACGTTGATATCAGACACCAGACGCTTTCTTCCATTTCTGTTCACTGGCCCCATCTTTCTACACCCTGCTTATCATATCTCTTTCAACAAGATTCAGAAAATCAGTTGTGAAATCATCAATTTCGCTCTGAATATAATCAAGCTGATTAGAAAAATGATTGTAAAAAATAACTGCAGGAATGGCCACAGCCAGTCCTGCTGCAGTAGCCACCAGAGCCTCAGAAATACCGGGGGCGACAACTGCAAGCGAGGCTGATCCTCTCTGACCGATATCATGAAAGGAGACCATAATTCCCCAGACTGTCCCGAACAGACCGATAAAAGGGGTGGCACTTCCAGTGGTTGCCAGAAAAGGCAGATTTTTCCCTAAAGAATTCATTTTCCGGGATTCAGCCTTTCGTACCGCCCGTTTAAGATTATCCATGGTTGCCAGCTGCATGTCCAGAGATTCACCAGAGGTACCGGTTTCTTTTTTACTGCGGATTTTGTTTATTTTCTGCAGTTCATTAAAACCGGTTATAAAAACCTCCGCCTCAGGGCTGTAATCAAAATCTTCTGCTGCCACAAGTGCCTCGCTGAGGTTGGCAGAGCTCCAGAAAGTTTCAAGAAAATCTTCTGAATCCAATCGAACCTTTTTGAACAGTCGGGCTTTTGTGATCACTATTGTCCAGGAGACAATAGAAAAAATAAGGAGCGTTAACATGACCAGCTGACCCACCGGGCCAGCATGGAGTACCATATCAGTTATTGAGAGCTGCACAACTTATATCCTTTAAATAATGGAGAGTCTGTAGGCTACCCTGTGGTAAGTCAGAACGTTTTTGATGCCATTCGAAGTTTTCTTATAATGCCACACAAATGGCTTTTACCTGGGAGCAGTATCTTACCTGCTTTGAACAAAAATTCAACCGCCTTGATTATTTTGCCGCTTGTGGAAGTTCTTGAGGTAACTTTGTAAAATCGCTTTAACAGGAAATGATTTTTCAGAAAACAATCTTATTCTGCCGGAGCCGCCAGAGCACAGGAAAAATTTACTGTAACTGCTGTTTTCCGGCCGACTGAGAGCTTTCCTTTCAAAAAACATACGCCTGCCAGAATTTCTTTGAGTGTGACCTGAACAGTTACAGAATCACCGGGATTTACAGTTCTCTTGAATCTGGCATTTTCTATGCGTGTAAGAACCGGAACTTTTCGAATTCCGTTCTCGTTGATCAAACCTTTTTCTGCCATGAGAAGAGCACCACTCTGAAAAATTATTTCACAGAGCAGAACCCCGGGCATTAAAGGATTACCGGGATAGTGACCTGTAAAAATATCCAGATCTTCAGCAATGTGTTTTTCCGTTACAATAGTATCCCCGTCAAGGGACAAAATAGTATCAACCCAGAGAAAAGGAGGTCTGTGGGGAATAAGATCTGTAACTGAATGTTGCATTCTACAGCCCGCCTGTGATTTCCAGGACCGCTCCTGTGATATAGCCGGCACCGGGTCCGGCCAGAAAAAGAACACTTTCTGCAATTTCCTGCGGTGTACCGAAACGACGCATGGGAACCATTTTTTTATAGGCAGCTACCTGTTCTTTAGAGAGATCATTAATAAACTCCGTTGCAATAAACCCAGGTGACACACAGTTCACTGTGATTTTTTTTCTTGCAACTTCTTTTGCCAGGGTACGGGTCAATCCTATCTGTCCGGCCTTGGAGGCTGCGTAATTTGCCTGTCCTGAGAATCCAAGATGAGAAACAGGGGAGGTGATGTTTATAATACGGCCGTATTTTTTTTTCATCATGAGCATAACTGCATGTTTGCACATGAAAAAAGTGCCACTCAAGTTCACGTTAATGACGTCTTGCCAATCCTGATCCTGCATGAGTGCCAGAATGGAATCCTTCCTTATTCCTGCATTATTGATCAGCACATCAATGTCTTCAAATTGTTCTTCAATTTCCGCAAAGAGTTCCTGTACAGCATTCTTATCGGAAACATCACACCGGAATAACGTGAGTGAGGATGCATGTTCAGTATTTTCTTCAAGAAAAAGATCTGCGGTTTTCCTGTTCCCACCATAAATACCTATAACATGGGCACCCTCATTGACAAAAGCTTCTGAAATGGTTTTTCCAATTCCCCGGGTTGCACCTGTAACAATTACTTTCTGTCCTTTAAAAATTTCCATATTGGGTGTATTCCTTTTCACATCTTTCCAGGCCGTCAGAACTGTTTTTCACCAGATCTCCGGGAGACATATGAGCAGTTACGAAAAATGCTCACAGGTGACTAACGTGGTGTGGTTTTTAATCTCCCGGTTCCTTGTCCCCGAATGAAAATGCTCGTTTTCAAGGCTCTCTCCAGTATTACTGAGTTTCACGGATCATCAGGAAAAACTAAGATCGAAGGTAACTGTCAACATCATTGGAAACAATTACTCCATAATTAATAGCTCCAAGCCATCCCGACATTATTATTCCTACTGAACCGACATGAAAAAGTCCTGGAACTTCCTTGAAGATTGATCTGGAAATATCAAGGCCTTCAAATTTGGTGCCGAAGGATGTCCCCCGGGTGTGCAGGGTGTATCTGTTGAATGTCCTTGGTGTAGCTGCTTCTGTCCAGTCAATTTTTTCTGCGACATCGGGAAGATACCTCTGCAGATCTTTGACACTTCTGGCAATGAGTTTTTCTTTTTCGGCCTGGTAATGATCCTCGTCCAGTCCGCTCCAGTCTTCATAACGGCTGTTCATTGAAGCAACCACGGTATAGCGGTTCAACCCCGGTCGTGTTTTGGGATAGTATATTGAAAAAGTTTTGGATTTTGTCTCAATATCAAGCAACTCCTCCGAGTCAAATTGTGGTGCGGTTGAACTGAAGATAAGATCTCCTATATCCTTTATACTTTCACCATTTTTAATACCTATATAAACCTGGCAACTGGAGTTGTTGACTCTGATTTTATCTGCCCGGGCCATGTATTCATCTGAAAAAACTTCCCTGCCGGCCAGATTGTGGATTGTGTTCGTTATACCGCTGTTTGAAACTACAGCCTTTGCAGTGATAACCTTTCCGAAAACTTCCACTCCCCGAACCTTGCCCTGTTCAACCACTATTCTGTCAACACGTGCCTGGGTACAGAGAGTTACTCCGTTTTTCTCCAGCTCATCACCCATCATGCCGATCAGTTTATCGGTGCCACCTTTGAAGGTAAACACCCCACGATTCATGAAATTTGAAAAAACGATTCCATAAGTAATGGCAGGATCGTCAAGGGTTGAACCGTTCGCATAAGTTATCGGCTCCATAAGAAAACGATGGACATCAGTCCTGCCCGGGAAAAAATTCTCAAAAAGTTCACGGGTGGACATGGTGCGGTCATCATAAAAATTCATTCCAGACACCGTTTCAAAAAAACGATCGATAACCGAACGGGATATAGAAAAATGATGCTCAAGGATACGTGTGAAATCGTCCTTGTCAAAGGTTGTTCGAAGAGAAAACTGAGGATTGTCGAAAACTATATTTTTAAGTTGAACTATTGACTCCATGATGGCTTTGTTCCAATACTTTTTGCATGTTTTAACCATGCCGTATGGAAAGCCGTGCAGAGAGATATCAAAAATATGTCCCTTGCGCTTGAACCAGGTGGCCAACCCCCCGAGCCTGTGATGATGTTCCAGCAGGAGAACCTTGTGCCCGCAATAGGCAAGCCGGTTTGCCGCAGTCATTCCACCCAGTCCCGAACCAATTATTATAGCATCGTAATTCTCTGAAAGTTGTGAAAATGTTTTTGGCATTACTTATTGAAAAAAAATGATTCCGAACTGAAGGCCATCTTGAAAAGATGTCTTTTCGTTCAATATTTGCGTCACACCTCAACCCTGCAATTGGAGTGTTCAGGATCTGCACCTGCCTTTAAGAAAATGCGATGCTCAAAGGGATAACGTATCGACATGCTTCAAACCACATAACAAAACAGGAGAATGAAAACTCCAGAAATGCAGTGACGGTGAACGGTTAAATGTGCATTAGTTATGCGGTATAATGTATAATAGTTATAATCGATGGAGAATGTGTCTGTTCACAATGGACACTCCACTCAGCATTGAACCGATAATACCTAGAAACCCCTGGTCTGTTCCAGCTAAAAAAAGATTGGTATAGCCGATATCTCCATCTTTAATCTTATCAGGACTGCCATATATCGCCCCGCCAATTTTTGAAGTATACCTTTCAATAGTTACCGGGGTGAAAGTGTCTTCATATACTATGTTTGTCCTGAAATTTCCAATTTTATTCTCTAACCGTTCCAGGGTAAGCCCTGAGGACATTTTCTTTTGAGCCAGATAATTCCGCCGGTTGTCCGCCAGGTTTTTCCATTGAGCATAATTTGCCAGATGTGTGGCACGTATCTCAATTTCGCTTTTTTTCCCAACCCCATGAAAATGGGCCGGAAAACATATCACTCCGCTGGAATGGTCCACATAATCATCCGGTCTTTGATATTTGAACGTATCGGCATCGTTGTAAAAAATAATAGTTTTCCTGTTTCCTTCAAATAATTCGGGGGTATTTTTTACTCTAAAGATAGTTTCAGTGAAAGCGAGTCGAGGACGGCTGAGAGATGGTTTGTCGCCCAGGAGACGACGGGTTTCATCTGCACCTATGGTGGAAAGAATATAGTCACACTCAATTTCTTCACCGGAAACAAGTTGAACGCCATGTACCTCATTACTATTATTCAAGAGGATCCTGCTGACTTCCGTATTATGCTGTATCCTGCCGCCGAAATCAGTAAAATGGTTGATTAATATATCAAGAAAATCCTTTATTGTGCCCTGAGGGCGAAACATCCCCTGTTGAAAAATGGCCTGGAACATAATGACAAACTGATTGAGATCCATATCATTTTCATGACTCGAACCATAATACATCAGGGGACAGAGCAGCATTTCCACCAGAAGATCGTTCTGTAAAAATTCAGCAAGTACTTTTTTTGCTGAACAAAAAGGAGTTTCTGCAAATGGATCGATTGTGTCAAGATGGGAAATCAGTTTTTTAAATCTGTCGATTGATTGCGGAAATACTTTGTTGATTTCAGACTCCAACAACCTGAAGTCATTAGAAAAACTGATAGAAGCTCTGTTTTTAAAAACGATTTCGCTGCCAAATTGCTGGCAGAAAACAAATTGTTTTCGTTTGAGTTTCAGTTGTCTGAACAGACGGTTGACAGGGGCATCTTTCTGCTCGGGAGGCGCATAGTTTGTGACAGCATGCAAACCCGTTTCAAAAAGTGATTTATTTCTAAAATAATAAGAATTAAGACCACCGGGTCTTGAATGCTTTTCCAGGATGAGAATATCGGGGACGAACCGGGCAGCTCTGATTGCGGCGGCCAGTCCTGAAAGACCGCCGCCAATCACCAAAAGCGGAATTTTCACTAAATCAGGCGTCTTTAAGAAGGGGTTTGAGGTAGGTCACACAACTGTTCAGAGATGCCAGATTCGGATAGTCTTCTTCAGGAATCTGCAATTGATGACGTTTTCTGAGTTCCATGACGATATCCAGAAAATCCATTGAATCCAGGTCAAGCTGGTCACGCAGGGGTTGATCAGGGTCGAGATTGTCAAAATCAGCTTCATCATCAATATCTTCTATGATCTCAAGTATAAGATCTTTAATTTCTTCACTTGTCATGTAGCTCTCCAAATTCAGCGTATTGTCGAAAACATGACAGGATATCTTCCTGCCAATATTTCAAATTACAGATTTTTATGGCCCCGAGGGGATATAACAAAAAAAATATCTGATTACGTATAACACTCAGCCTGATACTTGTGAACCTGTGGATGTGTCTGTTTTTTCAGGCACATTCACAATTCCGCTGAGCTTCATGGGTAATCAAGAAAAAATATCACTCACAGTCAGATTTTACTGTCCTTACGGCCGACAGTATCCTTTTGTAAACTGAGTATGAAATCCTGCAAAAATATGGTGTACACATGCGCCTTTAATGTAACCTGAATCGTGCAATTGGCAAGTTCAGAGTCTCCGCTCATCTGCCTGAGATACGAGTTCTGATGGCACCGATGTATTCATATTCTTCAAGCCATTGAAAACAAAGCAGGTGAATAAGCCTGCAAGATTCAGAATTCAATAACGTTACCAATCCCGCCAGATAAAGAAAACGGAAAAACATACAGTCACTCAAACAAGGACTTGCTGATTTCTGCAAATATCTCGTAACAGATCGAAATTAAACAAATAATCGTGCTTTTCATTTTCTGAGATGCTGGAGTTAGATGCAAGACTCAATTCCATACACAGTTAAAAATATTTATATGCCCGTTCTTTCCCTCCAGAAATTATCAATTTAAAAGGAAACATTCCCTATAACATACCTTGCCTTTCTTTTTTATATTTATTTTTTAAAAAAATTATTTTTCAACATTCCGCTCAAACTTTTTTATGATAACAGCTGAGTTAATTCCCACCATTCCGAAAGAATTATTCAAAATGGTTGAAACAGAATCCGTTTTCAGTGGAGAGTTGATTACCATGTTTTCCAGAGTGCATTCCGGATCCAGGTTGTCAACGTTAATCGTCGGATGAATGAAATTGTCCTCAAATGCAGGAAGATTTCCAGCAAGTTCCAGCACTCCTGCCGCTCCCATTGCATGACCTATAATGCTCTTTGTATTGTTGATAAAAGTCTTGTCAGAGCACCCGAAAACTTCGCGAATTGCTTTGCATTCTTCAATATCGCCCGATTTTGTGCCAGTTGCGTGGGTATTAATCAGATCAATGTCTTCCGGATCCAGTCCTGCCCGAGTCAGAGCCAGTTTCATACATTCCGCCTGTCGTTTGCCATAGGGGAGAACAAAGTCACGTGCATCAGAATTCATGGCGTATCCCACTATTTCACCATAAATGCGGGCACCTCGTTTTACGGCATTCTCCAGCTCTTCCAGAACATATACACACCCGCCTTCAGATATAACAATACCGTTTCTGTCCAGATCGAACGGCCGTGATGCGAGTCGTGGATCATCTGCATGTCCCAACGCTCCCTGTGCCTGGAAACTTGCAAAGATACCGAATGACCCGACAGATTCTGAAATTCCACCGGCAAGGACCATATCCGCCTCACCGAGTCTCAGTATTTGTGTAGCCTGGATCAAAGAAGCGTTTCCGGCGGCACAGGCTGCACCAACAACATAGTGAGGTCCGGTAATACCCAGATTCATAGTTATTTCACCGGCAGGATTGTTCAGGACAGTTCTGGGATTGTGATGATGTGTCCAGTAGTTAACGTCATAATCAAACTGTTTTATATTGTACACTTCATTTTCAGTCTCAACAGTTCCATGTTCCGTTAAACCAATTACAACTGCAACTTTTGAAACATCATAATGGTGTATGTCAAGTTCCGCGTCGGCCAGCGCCTCATTGGCACAGTAAACTCCAATGCAGCCGGCCCGGGTGCCTTTTTTGTTTTCTTTTTTCTTGCGATATTTTGTTTCCTGAAAAGTGCATATTCCTGCAGGGGCTTTACCGAAATAGCGGAGATCAATCTCCTGGATTTCACTGATGCCTTGAAGTAATTTTTCTCGAAATTCCAATAAATTTGAAGCATTTGGTGCAGTCAAACCGACACCTGTAATAACAATTCTACGAGTTTGCATAATGAGCTGATTTACCAATTGAGTTTTTTTGTTTTAATTCCCACCGCAAAAGATCATTGTCCCACGGTCGAGATTATCAAGTACCAACCTATGCGGACAAAAGAGACCGTGAAAAGCTGGGGTGCCTGTGAGCAATTACCTCCATACCGCCAGAGTCTCACGGGCAATCAGATTCTCAAAGGGGACTTTTTTATGTTCTCCAGACACTCAGGATTTATGAATTAATATGAAAATTTACTTTTTCTTCTGCTCCCGATCTTTCCAACGAGAATACCAAAGAAGAAAACCAGTGCTCCACAACCGAACCAGTAATACTTCTGTAGATCCTTGAGCCTGCTGTTTGTTGACTGACACTCATCAAGAGAGGATTTTTCCTTTGTGTATTCTTCCAGAAGATTATTATAGGTATCTTTTAATTTTTTGAGTTGAATGAGAATAAATTCTTTTTCTTTCAGTACTGTTTCCATCTTTTTCCCTTCGGAAGAGACAAGAGTAAGTCTGGCAATTTGGTTCTTCTTGTCTTCAAGCTTTCTCCGCATCACATTTAACTGATTATGAAGGGCTGTTACATCATCCTGATTCGAAAAACTCTCTTTTTCCTGTAACCGCTGTTCCAGTAAGATGATTTTTTCCTGAAGCTGTTTTATTACCATACTCTTCGGCAATGTAGATTTAACATATTGCCTGGCAATCCATCCGGTCTTGCCATTTTGAGTTCTCACTTTGAAGTATTCGTTATTTTCCTGAATAATTTTAACTTGTTCTTCAGACTTAACAACACCGGTTACAGTAAAAGGCCTCTGAATATTGTCTCTGAGATTTATAACCAGAAAGTCCGATATATATCCTGTAGCATCCTGTTGAATGTTCTCCCCAAGGCAGTTGTATGTATCGAAGATGACCAAAAAACTTATTATGAGAAAAATAATTTGAAAGGATCTGTGCATAATGAGCTCCTGCTGTCTTTTCAGTGTGCAGCCGGACAGGGGACCGATTGCTAACTGCATCTCCAGATAAACTGAATTTCCTGGCTGAATGAGATTTTCAATTAATGCTTCTGTATACAAATTGAATATATGGATGTCAATTTTTTACAGTTTTATCTTAAAATTCGCGACTGAAGGTTATTACACCTAAGTCGGGACATGGGATAACTTAAGGTGAAAGGGAGTGTCAAGGGAAGGGTGCCAGTAATTAAAAATACCTAATTACGTACAAAACTCAGCCTGATACTTGTGACCTGGGGATGTGCCTGTTTTATCAGGCGTATTTCAAAAATCACATTGTATTGGTTTGAAAATAATCTGGACTGACACTTTTTCATTTGAATTCCTTATCAATTGAGATTTCCAGTGATTTTTGACCGTAGGCTAGCCTGATAAAGCAGGTACATCCACAATTTGGCTGAGTTTCATGGGTAATCAAGTAAAAATATAATGTTATCCGTTTCAAACTTGACTTATGTCACCTCTAAAAGATAGTGTGAAAATAAACTGTTATTTACAATTGACAGTAACAGGTTTTATTATAATACTAACACGTATATGCTGCCGAAAGCTGTTCAGGCAGTCATCTCAACCCTTACCTGCTGTTATTGAGTAATCCGAAAATAAAAAAAGGAAACCTGGATGGAAAAACGGGAAGTCGGCGAAATTGAAATTATAGAAAACATAAAAAAAGAAATCGCTCTCTCGGAAGAAAAAAGAAAAGAAAAGAGATTTCAACATAATGTCGCAGTGCTCAAACAGGGTAATCTTTCGGTTTTTGAAAATGAAGAATTCGTCCTGAGCTTTGTCGATTATCTCAGCAACACCCTTGAGATCCCGGAAGATGAATTAAAAACACTGCTGGCAGGAATGAGCCAGGGTGCTTTATCCGAAAATGGACGCATCAAGGAAAGGAGCGTGATGCTTCTTACCCTTTCAGCCGATTATATTTTTTCTCAGAATAATAATGACCTTATAATCAATATTCTTGATATTTTCCTTGGCTGGATTGAGTACGAGAACGACTTTATCACAGGTTTCACTGTGATTATGAAAAAACTTGAAGAGATAGTCTTCCGTTTAATTGAAACCAATTCCTGGTCTGATGTGGAACGGGTTTTAACAAAACTCTCCCTTATACAGAAAAATAAAATCCCGAAAAAGAAAGTGATTTCTGGACTGGTCAACGC
>NZ_JBPLBA010000037.1:0-9859 GCF_054039375.1 Desulfomarina sp.
TTACATAATGGCCAATATATGGTCTTTATGTTGCTATTTTTACACCTAACGGGTAATATGTTAGCTATAGCATACATTCACGTCAGGGAATACTATGATACCAGCACTCCTTACCCCCAATGAAATGCAGAAGCAACTGGCTCTTCGTTTAAAAACCCTTCGCTTATCTGCGGGATACAAACGAAAAACTCTGGCCACTCGTTCCGGGGTGAGTGAGGGGTCGTTGAAACGTTTTGAGGACCTTGGTGAAATTTCATTGAAAAATCTGTTGCGCCTTGCCCATTCCCTGGGATGCCTTCAGGAATTTAACACTCTTTTCCAGCCGCCGGAGGCCAGAAGTCTGGCAGAATTAAAAGCCGGTGCAGAGAGTCCGGTTCCAAGGCGGGGCAGGGTCTAAGGCGGGCTTTACCCGCAGCCCAAATTTGTTGCAAAACAGGTAGGAGCCCGCCCCTGCGGGCGATTCGATTGGGCGTTACCGGCATGATTGAGCTTATCGCCCACAGGGGTGGGCTCCTACTGGACCTGAAAAATTTCTCAGAGTCTACGCTAACCCGTTTTTTATGACAGGAATTGAGACATAAGGCGCTGATAATGACAACAGGCTATCGTGAAATAGAGGTTCGTTTCAGCAAAGATCCCTCAACATCTCTGCCGGTAGGGACTCTTGCTGAAAAAGATGGCTTGATCTATTTTGAATACAATCACCAGTGGCTTGCCCACGGGCTTGAACTATCCCCCTTCACCCTGCCCTTGCGGCCAGGCCTTGTCTGTCACCGGGATCATGGTTTCGGTCCTGTTTTTGGCCTGTTTGACGACTCCCTGCCCGATGGATGGGGGTTGCTGCTGATGGATCGTTGTTTTCGCAGCCGGAACATTGATCCTGTGACTGTATCCATCCTTGACCGCTTACTCTTTCTCGGAAACAAAACCATGGGCGCTCTCACCTATCATCCGGCACTCAGCAGAGAGAGTGATACAAGCCTTCCGGATCTGCATGATCTTGCAGAGGAGGCGATGCTGGTGTATGCCGGAAAGGCTGATCAAATTCTGCCTCAGCTTATCCGTGCCGGCGGGAGTCCCGGTGGTGCCAGGCCAAAGGTTCTTGTCGGATTTAATTCTGATACCGGAGATATTATATCCGGGGAGGGTGATATTCCGCCGGGTTTTGAACATTGGATTATCAAATTTTCTAGCCGCGAAGATCTAGATGATGCGGGTCCTGTGGAGTACGCCTATGCCAGGATGGCTTGTGCAGCGGGAATCAAAATGGAAAAAACCCGCCTCTTTACTACTGACAAAGGGGAACGATTTTTTGGCATAAAGCGCTTTGACCGCCGGCCGGGGAACAGGCGGTATCATATACACACCTTTGGCAACCTTGTTCAGGCGAACTTTCGGGTGCCGGGTAGTGATTATACGGATTTATTAAAAACAACCAGCCTGTTAACCAGAAATAATCAGGATCTTGAAGCCGCCTGTCGACTGATGATCTTTAATGTTATGGCCCATAACCGCGACGATCATGTGAAAAATTTTTCATTTCTGTTTGATGATCACAACGGGAGCTGGTCTCTGGCCCCGGCCTATGATCTGACATTTTCCAGAGGGCCGGGCGGGGAACACACAACCACCATCCTCGGTGAAGGTTTACAGCCGGAGCAGAAACTGATTTTGCAACTGGCTGCCCAATCAGGTATTACGCCTCAACGTGCGGATATAATCTTTCAGGAAGTGGAAGAGGCTGTTTCCCGCTGGCCGGAATTTGCTGCTTTGGCCGGAGTCGGGGAAAAAACGGCTCGTGATATTGCCGGTTTTCACGCCCCGGGGTGGAAACCATGATATGACAGGATTGCAGGAGATCAGTTCCCTGGCCGAAGAGATGGATAAACTCTATTTCTGTTTTTCCATTCGGCCCTGGTTGCTGGTGGAGGTTAAATCGTCCGGTAGAGCCGGACTCAGCCGCCATCTGGAAATGTTTCAGGAAAAAACAGGGGCCAGACATGCCCTGCAGGTGGCCATAGATCTTGACTATATCGAAGCCGACTGTTTCAGCGCCAAACGACCACTTATTGTACCGGCAAAGACATTTTTGTCCCAGTTGGTTTAACGCCTGAAGTGCAGGTTAAGGTAACAATCCGGATGCTCTGCATCATCCATAACCGGCAGCGCCGAAGCTGTAAGATCAAGTCTGAACACTACACATGGAGATGTTAGTGTGCATGACTGGCTTTATCCAAAACTCCTGCCGCCCATTGATTGATACTTTTTCCACTGGCCTCTGCGGCAGAGGCTACAGCAGCATGAATTTCCGCAGGAACTCTTAACATTAAATTACCGGAATATGGTTTGTCCGGTTGTTGTCCGAGTTTTTTACAAGCAGCCAAATAATTGTCAACTGCTTCATGAAAAGCTGTTTCAAGCTCTGTGACCGATTCTCCATGGAAGCTGATAACATCACGGATACCAATTATTCGACCTACAAAAATATGATCCTCGGGGTCGAATTCAACTTTTGCAAAATAACCATTATAATTCATACCTTTCATGGTGTTTCTCCTAATTTCGTAAGAAATTCACGGGCTGCCTTTATTCGATACCTCAGAGCTGCTTTATCAGGGTGCGGTCTGTGAAAATATGCACGCACACCATTTTTTTCAAAAGTAACACTTGAACCCGCCCCTTCAATTGTACGACAACCAATAGCTCCGAAAAGAGATTCGATTTTACTCCATTCCATATTGCCATTCACTGGATCTGTGAAAATGGCTTTGAGTATTTTACGATGCTTTGCCTTCATATTTTAATGATAACAACGAAGAGCAATAATTGCAATCAGATTACGATTGCATGTTGATTGGTTTAACAATGGCTCCCTTGCCGGAGCATGGGAACCATGAAAAACTTGAAACGGCTTTGTTCCGTAGGAGCCCGCCCCCGCGGGCGAGTGAGCGTTGCCGGTACTATGGAGTTTATCGCCCGCAGGGGCGGGCTCCTACCTGTACATGCATCAAATTTGGGTTGCGGGCAAAGCCCGCCTTAGATAGAGTTCCAGCTGGCCAATTTTAATTTAATTTGTTGATTTTATGTTGAAAGAGTATCCAACTTTTACGAGGTCTGTATTTGCAAAAATTTTCCTGGCTATTGTCTTTTTCATCTGAAAATAATAAAGTTGTAAAGATGCGTATTTTTTCCCTTCAATCAATCTCCTGAGCTGTATAAACCATGCAAAAATGTGAAGCATGCGGCATTAATAACCCTGATGATGCGCTCAGGTGCAAAGAGTGCGGGGAAGCGCTTGGGTTTACCGGGGCGGGGAAAAAACCCAGCTGGTAACGGCTGCGGATATCACCTTTCAAAAAGGGGATTCCATCAACAACCAGTTCAGGATTATCCGTTTGCTCGGCAGGGGCGGCATGGGGCAGATGTACCTGGTTGAAGTTGAAGATCTCAATAAAACCTATGCCCTGAAGCTGATCCTGCCCGAACTGGTGAACAACCCGGAGGTGCGCCAGCGTTTTCTCTCCGAGGTGACCATCAGCCGGGAACTTCCATCGCTCCCACTCTCCGGCATGGGAACCATCAAGTGGGAGCTGTCAAAAAAAATTGAACCGCAGAATATCGAACAGAGAAAAATGAATATCAAAATGAACAAAACGTCATGATCCAGCATATCCACACCTGTTCCAATCCGCAATGCGGCCAACCGCTGGAGCCGGAAGAGCTGTACTGCCCGGACTGCGGTCATCCCGCCTGGGGCCCCATGCTCAGGCCGGAGCAATACCTTGAGCGGGTCAGCCTGGAAATCTGCCTGCTCGACCTGGCTCCGGGCACCCACGGCGTTATTCCCCTGCGTTTTCGCAACCGGGAAAACGACCAGGCCATTACCTATCTTGATCTTGCCATAAGCTGTGATCAGCTCATCAGCGAGCCGGAGATTCCCTTTTCCAGGGAACTGCTCCTGGCCAGGGGCAAGAGTGTGGATATCAATGTCCTGACCTTTAAAATTGACCCGGACGGCGGTCATTACGCCCTGAATATCAAAGGCCATTTCCTGCTGAACAGGAAAGTTCCGGTGGCCTTTTTTGCCGCCGGCACCCTGTCTGTCTTCCCGGAAAAAGAGGGCGGCAAAATAAAGATTGTAGTTGCCGATGGCGGCGCGCTCGCAGCCGATGGAGTGCAGGGCGGCCGGGATGTTGATATCCTGGTGAAAAATGGGGCCGCCGCCGACCTTGGCCTTATACGGAGCGGCAAGAGCGCCGCTGACCCGCAGTGGCTGCAGCTTGAACTGGTCTTTGCCCCGGATATTACCCGGCTGCTGGAAGAATTTGACCAGGACGCGCCGCCACCGGACACTCTGCCCCGGCAGGTGCTTAAGCCGGAACTCGGCCGCCACAACGGGCTGTGGCTTGCTCCTGACCCGGATAACGAAGACCGACAGACCATGGTGCGACTGTTTTCCGGCACGGAATTCACCCTGGGCCGTAAGGCAAACCAGGTGGATATTGTAACCAAATTCCTGCCTGCCGATATCGCAAAAAACAAGAAAAAGAGCCGCAAAATAAGCCGCAGGCAAAGCGCGATTGCCATTGACGATCTGGAACAGGTTCTGCTCAGTGACTGCAAGTCCACAAACGGCACCACGGTCAACGGCATATCTGTTTTTAGTGATCATCCGCTCTACAACGGTACCCGGATTGTGCTGGGCACGGTGTTTCGCCTGGATTTCCACGAATACCGCGACCTGTCTGCCAGCCGGGAATTGCGCGAACTGCGCAGCCAGGCAAGCGATATCAATGAGTATGCCCGCAAACTGCAAAGCGCAAGCGTGCAGGAAATGGTGCGTAAGACCCCGCTGGACAGCTTTACCCTGGAGCGGGACGACGATTTCCGGAACAGGCTGCGCTACGTCTTTATCTGCCGTTATGCCGGAATCGGCTCGTCGGCTTCGGCAAACAGCCTTTTTCTGTCCCATCCCACCGTGGCCCGGCAGCATGCCCGCCTGCTGACCAACCGGGACGGATTCTATATCGAGGCCCTGGAAAACAGCCTGGGCACCTGGTTTGACGACGAAAAACTCCAACCCGGCAAACCGAAACTCCTGCCCCCGGACCGCGAAACCCGCCTCAGATTCGGCGAGGTTGAGGTTCTCTTTCAGGCATAAAGCAAGGATGACCAGGACACAAGGTAAATTCACGCTAAAGGGATGTCCGTTTATCTCCAATCACCACATTATATGGTGTATCCCAACAGTGTCGTCTGGTTAAAAGAACTGATAGGAATTTAAGAAGCTCTTATTATGCTTGAATACAGTGCCATGCTTCCCGTCGTTTCAAGGATTTTGTCTACCAGACTCTTGATTCATGGAGTAAAGCAACGGTGGATGATTATGATGCCCGGCACTGTACGAGGCTATAATGTCCCCCGGGTGATATAAAAAACAGGATCAAAGAAAAACAGCTGCTGTTTGCTCCGCATTCAAGTTCTACAAAAATGCGAACCAATCAGATACGGCCTTGTCTCTACAGCATCGCCTACCCGCTCATGCAGACATTACGTTAGACTAGCCTGCAAAAATCTGCGGCACCTGTGAGCAATTACAATCAGGTTGGTATTATACAGCACCCAACCGGTAAATCTCCTCAATCTCTTCGGCCCCGTAGCCAATCTCCTGCAGTATTTCAGAAGTCCCCTGCCCGAAATCCTGCGGCCCGGTTCTCAATGATCCCGGTGATCCACCAAGCTTTACAGCAAGTCCAAGGCTCACCTGTTCTGAACCATCAACACATTCATTTCTTATCACCAGCGAACGTTCAAGAAAATGTTCATCTTCAAACACCTCCTCCATTGTCTGAACAGGAGCATAACAAACCTCAAGATCTGACAACAGATTATCCCATTTGCTTAATGGTTTTTTCAGAAAAGTTTCCCTCAGCCAGGCAATAATCTCTTCCCTGACATTCTCATCATATTGGGCTTTTCCATATTCAGGTTTTCCAAGAACCTCACAGAGCTTTTTCCAGAAACGGTTTTCAACCGCTCCTATTGCCACATACCTGCCGTCGGCGGTTTCATAGGTGTTATAACAGCCATACCTGTGGGACAACATGGTATTGGAACGTTTCTGGGCCTTTCCTGTCTGTTTTACCAGGAAATACGGTAAAGCATGAAATCCGATCATTCCGTCTGTCATGGCAATATCAATATACTGGCCAATTCTTTCAGGATGTTTTTCCCGGGCATAAAGAGCCATCAGGATTCCGATAACACTCTGCAGACTGCCTCCGGCTATATCCGCAAGCTGGACTGCCGGAACCGTCGGTGCACCATCTGCCGGACCGATAAGATCAAGTATTCCGGCCTGGGCAAGATAGTTGATATCGTGGCCGACCCGGTTGGCCAGGGGCCCACTCTGACCATACCCGGTAATTGAACAGTAGATTATGGATGGATTGATTTTTTTAACCGACTCATAATCCACACCGAGCCTTTTGACCACACCGGGTCGGAATCCCTCGATGATAATATCCGTCTTTTCGGCCAGCTTAAAAAAAATTTCCAGCCCTTTGCTGTTTTTCAGGTCAAGGGACATATGGCGTTTGTTCCTGTTCAGATCGTTGAAAAAAAGACCATCCCCCTGGAATCTTCTGCTCTCAACGGCAATAACCTCAGCGCCATGATCAGCCAGTATCATGGAACAGTATGGTCCCGGCAGCATTCTTGACAGATCCAGCACTTTTATACCCTTCAACGCACCCATATCAGACATATCTCTCCTTTTCTTAATCAAAGAGTTCAGGAAAATCCTGCCGCGTCAAAAACGCCCGCCAATCCAGAATGAACCTTAAAATTCAATCCCCTTCTGAGCCTTGATCCCCTGTTCATACCCATGTTTGATAACCCTGATTTCAGACACCGTGTCGGCAACCTCCATCAGTTCCGGCGTGGCTCCCCGTCCCGTCAGAATAAGACTCAGATTCTCAGGCTTGTTTTTTATCAGTTCGATTATTTTCTCTACCTCAAGGAAATCATACATGGGCAGATAGGTAATTTCATCCAGAACAATCAGATCATATTCCCCACTTTCCACCTTTTCTTTTGCCATCTCAAATCCTTCTCTGGCAACCTTCCTGTCATCTTCAATATTTTCCTTTGTAAAGACAAACCCTTTGCCACAGATATACCAGTCCAGATTCTCCAGCTTTTCAGCCATAATCCGTTCACCATATCTTCCCTGGCCCTTGAGAAACTGAATCACACAAACCCTGTGGCCATGGCCCAGAGCCCTGAAAACTGTGCCAAGGGCCGCAGTAGTTTTACCTTTTCCATCCCCTGTATTAATAATCGTTCTACCCTTGCGTTCCATTGCTCTCTCCCGTATCCTGCAAAACAGATGTAATTGCTCACAGGTGCCCTGATTTTTGCAGACTCTTTTAATCACTACAACTTACCAATGCGGACAAAAGAGACCCTGAAACGCCGGGGTGCCCATGATTTCTTCCAGGAAAACAGTGTTGTACTCTTCATAAAACTTGAGTATTGATAACTCTTCAGTTTTTTCATTGCAGTTTTCCTGTCAATATTTTACCAGAACCAACAAAAATGACATGTAAAATGTACAGAGTCGCAATCAACGGCTACGGCCGAATCGGCCAGAGTGTTCTCAGGGCCATATATTCCAGTCCATACAGATCGAAGTTCAAAATTGTCGCCATAAATGAACCAGCCGACATTGAAACCCTCACCTATCTGACACGATATGACACCACCCATGGCCGTTTTCCTTATCCCCTCAGGCATGACGAAAACAGTATTTACGTGGGTGAGGATAAGATTGAGATTTTTCATCAGAAAACGCCCGCGGCTCTTCCCTGGAAAGAACTGGATGTGGATCTGCTGTTTGAATGTTCCGGTTCCTTTTCCGACCGAAAGAAGGCGGAACAACACATAAAAAGAGGTGCAAAACGTCTCCTCTTTTCCCACCCCGCCAAACCCGATATAGACGCTACCATCGTTTATGGTTATAACGAGAACCAGTTGCAGCCGGGACATACCATTGTTTCCAATGCATCATGCACCACAAACTGTATTGTCCCGATTCTCCATCTGCTCAACCAGGAATTCGGTATTGAAAACGGGGTCACTACTACAATTCATTCTGCCATGAATGATCAGCCGGTCATCGACAATTATCACCATACCGACCTGCGGCTGACCCGTAGTGCTCTCCATTCCATCATTCCTGTGGAAACAAACCTGGACAAGGGTATTGAACGGTTGATGCCTGAAATGACTGGCAGATTTCACTGCCTTCATCTTCGCGTCCCGACCATTAATGTCTCGGTTATGGATATGGCAATCAATGTAAAAAAACAAACGAATGTACAGGAAGTCAATGATCTCATTAAAAACAGTGCCTGTACAACTTTGAAAGGACTGCTCGGTTATACCGAAGAACCCCATGCATCTGTAGATTTCAATACCGACTCCAGGTCCTCAATCTTTGACGCTACCCAGACCAGGGTCAGCAATGGCAATTTATTGAAACTGCTCTGCTGGTTTGATAATGAATGGGGCTACGCCAACAGAATGCTTGATGTTGCCAACTGCTGGCTCTCCCTGGCTTCCCGACATTAACTACTCATAGGATTATGGCAATGAAATGGAACCTGACACACCTGAAATTTCTTTATCCGCCCGAAGACTTTCCCGGATCATTTTCAAATAAACTCATGCAGAAGCGGCATGAAATTATGAGAAAAGAAAAGGTTATGGAAATCCGTAGAAACCTGGATCGGGCCGAATCAACTCCCCAGGCCCTGAAGAGTCTCCATCCCCTGGATCATCTTCAATTTCTCCGAAATAACCTCGATGCATTCAGAGCCGATAATGCTCTTGAAAAAACGGTTCTCAACCTTTACTACAGGGAAAACGGCTCCTTTCTGGCCGACGGTCATTTCACACTCTGGTATGATCTGTTCAGTGAATGCAACCGGGAACTCTTTTACTCCCTGGGCCAGCCACTCCCCGGAGATGGAGCAATCGCTTATCGGGGATCCATAACCGACAGCCCCAGAGGGTTCTGCTGGACAATCAGCAACAGAAAGGTGAACTGGTTCCGCAAACGGTGGCAGGATAAGGATCTGGGAGGCGGAACAATATATTCCACTTCAGTAAGGCCGGAAGATATCCTGATTTATCAAGAAAAAGATGGCGAAAGAGAACTGATTGTCACTCCCGATTTTCTTGACAGGGCAACAATCAACACAATCTGAGTCCAGCAACCGGCCACAGGAGCTTCAACTCCGTGGTTTTATTACCTGTGAACAATTGTTTTTCTGATTACGTATGAAACTCAGCCTGTTATTTGTGAGTCTGGGGATTGGGCCTGTTTTATCAGGCGTATTTCAAAAATCACATTAGACTGATTATAAAATGACCTGGACTGACACTTTTTCATTTGAATTCCTTATCAATTGAGATTTCCAGTGATTTTTGACCGTAGGCTAGTGTCATGTCAATCTTGTAATGTCGTATTGTAAGTGGTATTATTCTTCATAATCAACCATGGAGGATTGAGCATGAAGAAGTTTACAGTGACACTGACCAAGGATGAGCGTTCTGAGTTGAAAAAAATTTCTTCCAAAGGAAAACACAGGTCACAGAAGGTGCTGAATGCATTGATTTTACTTGATTGTGACGAGGGAAAATATCAAGATAACCGATCAATCAATGAAGAAATATCCCGAGTCCTGAACACAAGCATGCGAAAAATTGATCGGGTAAAAAAACGTTTTGTTGTCGATGGCCTTGACATAGCACTTAACGGCCGCAAGGGAAGCCGCGTCTATGCAAAAAAAGC
>NZ_JBPLBA010000038.1:0-8161 GCF_054039375.1 Desulfomarina sp.
CGTTTCTTATTACACTCTGTTTTCATAAGGTCGCTCATGTGTTATTGGTTAATGTGTTGAATTTACATATCTTATTAACACATTTGCGGCCTTTTTGCATTAATCTTGTGAAATATGCGGGCTAAAAGATCTGTATGAACGGATGCTGCGCGAAAAAGAAAGCGGTGGACAGCAGATTAGCCAGGCATACAAAGATACGGCAGACCTGGCTGAACGAATGGCAGATAAGGCTGCCGAAAGAACGGAACGAATGTTTACCCAGTCAACAAATGCCATGCAGGGAATGCAGGGCAATATCATTGCCAACGAACGCCGCACTGCCTCGGAGCTGGCAGCGGCGGAACGAAATGCCGCCGACCGTACCGAACGGATGGCCCATGAGAGTCTGCATCAGATGGGTGGTGTGGCCACCACCAGGTCCCGGCCGGGGGAACCGGGAGCTGGTGGTGGCGATGAAGCGGGTGACCGGGCAGCCAGGGTGGTCATCTGCGCCAACTGCAAGCAGGAGGTTGACAGTACGGAAAATTTTTGTCCCAATTGCGGGAACAAGATGTACTGATGAATACGTTGAGTTCCCATAAAAACAATTTGCTCAAGCAGCTTGGCCGGGTGGCTGATCCGGCCCAGCTTGACCGGCTGATTCCCCTGCTTGAGCAGGAGATTCATGCCAATAATCTCACTGGAACCGCCGTGACTGAAGCCTTGAACCGTTTGTATGACCGTACGGATGATGCAGGGCTCTGTGCTCGAATTAAACGGCTGGAGAACCGCCTGCGGCTGAAAAAGTTCCTGGGCCGTGATCCCCTTGTTGCTCCTGCCGCAACAGGAGCAGAAGAGGGGGCGTCGCTCTGGGATGAACTGCGCGAGCTGAAAAAAGTCTGGCAGCAGGCCACGGGTAAAAAGAATTTTGAAGATGAATACGAGGTTCTTGAAAAGATAGGCAGCGGCGGCATGAGCATGGTCTATCTTGTTCGGCGGCGCAGTGATGGCACCCGGCTGGCTGCGAAATTTCTCCATAAACGATTTTTTGATTCACAAAAGGTCATCAGGCGGTTTCGCCGGGAATGCCGGATCTGTCTTGCCCTGCGCCATGAGCATATTGTCCGGGTGATTGAAGCCGGAGAGCATGACGGGGCCGGTTTTATGATTATGGAGTACCTGCCCCTGGGCGGAGCGGATCAGCTCCTGAAAGATCCCGGGTTTTCCCCGGCCATTGCCTTTCAGGTTGCTATCCAGGCAGCCGAAGCTCTGTCTGTTATTCACGAACAGGGGATCATCCATCGTGACCTGAAACCGGCCAACCTGCTCATTGCCGACTACCTGCCCGAACAGGAAAAAATTTCCATCAAGCTGGCTGATTTTGGCTGCTGCCGTGATACAACAGGTGAAGAGCTCACCAAGGTGGGCAGCATTATGGGCACCGAGCAGTACATGGCCCCGGAACAGTTGCAAAATGCCGCCGGCGTGGATTTCAGGGCCGATCTTTTTTCCCTGGGCGTGCTTATATACCGCCTTTTTTCCAGAAAATATTTCCCGGTTGGCGATTACCCGCCCCTGCATAGGCTCAACCCGGCTCTGCCCCGGGAACTTGATGCTCTGGTCAGGTGGTGCACCTGCCACGAGCCAGAAAAACGGCCTGAAACGGCGAAATTAATAAGGAGTCGGCTGGAAAAGTCTTTTTCTTTACTGCATCAACAAACCGCCTCTTCGTGCGGTTCACCGTGTAATTTCGGATAGCAATTGCCGTGAAAGAATGTCCAGCATGTTGTGTGCTTAACCCCGCAATCGTGATTTTAATAAAAAATATGGGACATTTAAAAAAACTCCTGTCTAAACTCAAGTTTAAATTCTAGACGAGGAGTGAAACAAGAAGGCCTGGAAGAATTTCTTCCAGGCCTTCTTTTTTTCAGTATTGTTTCGGGTACTTCTTATTCTTCAGCATGGACATAGAATGGCCATTTATGGAAGAACCATTCATTCCACAACAATGGAATGATCCACCAGAAGTTCCAGATTAACGATTCGCCATGGGCAAAACGATGGGATAACTCTTCCATATGATGGTTGCCAAGTCCCCAGTGACCGAAATTAGCATAGTAGAAAATCCAGTAACTGACAGCGGCGAGGGCAAGTACGCCGATTGTCCGGAGAAAAAATGCGGGCCATCCATCTACATCCAGACCAAAGGAGAGGTCGTCAAAATAGTGATGCCATGCCAAAAACGGGATAAGGGTAAAACCGGCAATTTCCGCTGAATGCAGCCAGAGAAAACGCTGAACTTCGGCTGCGCCCTTAGCCTCTTCCAGGTGATGGAAAGATTCTGCCGGAACCCACATGGGGATAATTTTCAGGCAGAGCAGGGCCACAAGATACGCGCCGATGAAAGAAAGAATAACACTGATTATACCTTTCAAAGGTTGTGGTGCCGGGATCAGGCTCCAGGGTTTCATACGCCAGACATTAACAGTCATGAAAAGAATGATGATAGCCCATTCCCACCAGCCGAATACCCAGTGAACATGACCGGTTCCGCCTAAAGACGTCCACCATGGCGCACTGAGAACGGGTCCCTTGAAAACCAGCCCGAAGAATGGCAGGATTAGAATTGTATAGGCAAAAAGAGTAAGAAAAGTTCCCCAGCCAAGTTCGGCGAATCCGGCGGCGGGCTGTTTTATATTGGACGGTTGCACCGGCCATTTACCAAAGAAAATGGTGGAAACAGGATAGGTGTAAAAACCAATGAGAACAAAACAGACAACCGCGACCTGGGCAAGTTTGCCGGGTTTACCGAGTTCGTCAAGGCCGTAGTAGCTGAGTACATTCATCCCCAGGCCGAGAACTCTGTAAAAAATAACATCAATCACAAACCAGACCAGTACCACATTCGTTACGGTCATGATGATACCGCGCATTGGCTGTGAGATGTTCTGGAAAGGCCAGTCGCCCAGAAACATATGCTGCCAGATACCCACCAGAATCATCATGGCAAGGTACATTACAAAGGGGTAGGGGAACCAGCCGATCGGTCCCCGTGGATCACTCAGGATATACCAGGTGGCCCAGGCAATACCAAAAAAAGTGAAAAATGAAATAATGCCGGTTAAGGGTTGTCCCCATCGAGGTTTCAACTGTGCTGCAGCCATACGATCCTCCTTTGAAAATTTGAGTAATAATTACTTTCCACCTTGCCCAACAAACAGGTAAAGCACGATTTTCTTATATCGGAACATCACAATCTGGTTACGCGGTTGACTTCAACCGAGCGCTCAGTCATTTTTTTTAATTGACAAATTTTCAAACAACAAGTGTTTCATAGAATGAAACAGCACTGAAATAATAACAAATATTATTCCGACTAAGCGCTCAATCAATTTCTTTGATGATTAACAGAAGATGATTTTTTGTCAATCATTATTTGTAGAAAAAATAATTGAGCACTTGGCGGGCGTTTTACACCTGGATACGTGAGCTGACTCTCCGATGGGTGTGAACGATTTCCTCAAGCGATTTGATCATTGAAATACCAATATATTTCAATGTGTTATTAATACAAAAAAAGAATCCGTTATTGATTCAGGTTACATAACTATGCCGTTACCCAGGCGATGAGTTCCATCCTGACCTCGTACAAGGGACGCCTTAAACCCGGCCAGGGTCAGGTCAGAATGGGGCTTTTTTTTAAAAATTTTCTGATTACCCATGAAACTCAGCCAAATTGTGGATGTGCCTGTTTTATCAGGCTGAGTTTTGTACGTAATCAGGAAAAATTTTGTCCTTGAGTTTGCGACATTGGGTTACATATTTCTCCTGTACTGCCCCCCGACCTCATAAAGCGCTGTGGTGATCTGGCCAAGACTGCAATGTTTGACAGTTTCCAGAAGTTCTTCAAAAATATTTTTTCCTTCAAGAGCAGTCGTTTTCAGACTTTCAAGGGCGGCAGGGCATTGCTCCCTGTGGCGGGCGTGAAAATCGGCCAGACGCTGTATCTGTTTGTCCTTTTCTTCGTCCGTTGCCCTCGCCAGCTCCAGACAGGCATTTTCTTCATCGTAATTGGCATCGGGATTACAGAAAGTATTCACCCCTATGATCGGATATTCTCCGGAGTGTTTCAGGCCCTCGTAATACATGGATTCTTCCTGTATTTTTCCACGTTGGTATCCTGTTTCCATGGCGCCGAGGACACCACCGCGGTCGGTGATGCGATCAAATTCCACGAGAACTGCTTCTTCAACGAGATCGGTCAGTTCTTCAACAATAAAACTCCCCTGGTTCATATTCTCATTTTTGGCCAGTCCCCATTCATTGTTGATAATAAGCTGGATCGCAAGAGCCCTCCTTACCGATTCCGCGCTGGGCGTGGTAATGGCTTCATCATAAGCATTTGTATGCAGGGAATTGCAGTTGTCATAGATGGCGCATAAGGCCTGCAGGGTTGTACGAATATCGTTAAATTGAATCTCCTGGCAGTGCAGAGATCTTCCTGAGGTCTGGATGTGGTATTTCAGACGCTGGGATGTTTTTGAGGCATTGTATTTCTTTTTCATGGCCAGGGACCAGATGCGTCTGGCTACACGCCCGATGACCGTGTATTCAGGGTCCATACCATTGGAGAAGAAAAAGGAGAGATTGGGGGCAATGTCATTGATATCCATACCCCTGGCAAGATAGTATTCCACATAGGTAAAGCCGTTGGAAAGAGTCAGAGCCAGCTGGGTTATGGGATTGGCCCCGGCCTCTGCGATATGGTAACCGGAAACGGAAACGGAATAAAAGTTTTTGACATTGTGGTCAATAAAATACTCCTGGATGTCTCCCATCATTTTCAGGGCAAATTCTATGGAGAAGATGCAGGTATTCTGCCCCTGATCTTCCTTGAGAATGTCGGCCTGGACGGTGCCGCGAACCGTTGACAGCACATCGGCTTTGATTCCGGCATATTCATCGGCGGAAGGTGCTTTGCCGGTTTTTTCTCTGAACTTTTCAACCTGCTGATCAATGGCGGCATTCATAAACATGGCGAGCATGATGGGGGCCGGGCCGTTGATGGTCATGGAGACGGAGGTGGTGGGGGCGCAGAGATCAAAACCGTCGTAGAGAACCTTGATATCATCCAGGGTACAGATGGACACACCGGAGGTGCCGATTTTGCCGTAAATATCAGGACGGGTGGCTGGATCCATACCATACAGGGTAACAGAATCAAATGCAGTGGACAGCCTTTTGGCTTCAGAGTTTTCGGACAGCAGTTTGAAGCGGGCATTTGTCTGGGCGGGACCGCCTTCACCGGCAAACATTCTGGTGGGTGCTTCTCCGGTTCGCTTCATGGGGAAGACTCCGGCGGTATACGGAAAATAGCCGGGGAGATTTTCCTTTCTCATCCAGCAGTAAAGATCACCTGGGTCAGTGAATTTGGGCAGAGATATCTTCGGGATTCTGGAGTGAGAGAGTGATCGGGTGTAGAGAGGTACTCTTATTTCCCGGCCTCTGACCGTATACACATATTCGTCACCACTGTAGGCCTGTTTGATATCCTGCCAGCTCTGAATGATTTCCTCAGTTTCCGGGCTGATCTGTTTTGCAGTCTGTGAAATTTTTTCCTGAAGAAGATCGCAGAGAGGTTGGTATTTTTCTTTATCGCAATCCATCATTTTGAGGCTTTCCGTCAGGTGACTTCGTTTCCTGATCCATTCCGCCTGCTCTTCAGACTCCATGTGATAAGAACGTACAGTACTTGATATTTCTGCAAGATAGCGAATACGGTCGGAAGGAATGACAATGGTTTTGGAGGACGATGTCTTCGACTCCGGCCGAGGCAGGGACGGCTGCAGTTTGAGTGATGTCTTTTCCGCAAGCATATCGATTATGGCGTGGTAGAGTGCCGTGGTGCCATCATCATTGAATTTGGAGGCGATTGTTCCGAAGACGGGAAAATCCTCAGGTTTCGTATCCCATGCCTTTCTGTTGCGCTGGACCTGTTTGCGAATGTCGCGGATGGCATCGTCACTGCCTTTTTTCTCAAATTTATTGACGACGATACAGTCCGCATAATCGAGCATGTCGATTTTTTCAAGCTGGGAGGGAGCGCCATATTCACTGGTCATCACATAAATGGAAAGGTCCGACAGGTCGGTGATCTTCGAGTCGCCCTGGCCGATTCCCGCAGTTTCTGCAATGATAAGATCGAATCCGGCTGCCTTTGCCACGGTTATCGCTTCAGGCAGCGCTTCAGAAACTTCTGTGGAAGAGTTCTGGGTGGCAAGACTGCGCATATAGACATTGTCGGAGGATGTGATGGAGTTCATGCGAATCCTGTCACCCAGAAGAGCGCCACCCGTTTTTCTCCGTGAGGGATCACAGCAGATAATTGCAATGGAAATATCTTTGATATCATGGAGAAAACGGACAATGATTTCATCGGTTAAAGAGGATTTACCAGCACCGCCGGTTCCGGTAATACCGATAACAGGCGGGTTGTTTTTTTCCGCAATCGGGTTGAGTTGAGCCATGAGAGTTTCAAGCTGATCACTGCCACCACTTTTGGCCTGCTGGACAGCTGTGATGAACCCTCCGATAGCTTTTTGATTCTTTTTATCAAGGATTTCAGGGTCAAGATCATGGAAGGGCAGAGTGGAAAAATCCATTTCCCGGATCATGTGGTTGATCATGCCCTGTAACCCCATAAGACGGCCATCTTCTGGAGAATAGATTTTTGTTACTCCGTACGCTTCAAGTTCCTTAATTTCGTCGGCAACAATGACACCACCGCCACCACCAAACACCTTGATATGGGAAGCATTTTTTTCTTTGAGAAGGTCAATCATATACTTGAACGCTTCCATATGCCCGCCCTGGTAACTAGACATGGCGATTCCCTGGGCGTCTTCGGCTATGGCGGTTTCCACAAGTTCCTGGACAGAGCGGTTGTGGGCAAGGTGGATCACTTCAACGCCGGAGTCCTGAAGAATCCTGCGCATGATATTGGTTGAAGCGTCGTGGCCGTCAAACAGGGAGGTGGCGGTAATGGCGCGAACTACATTCTCCGGTCTATATATTTCCACTGCTGCATTCATTGTTTCACCTTCTTCTCTGGGAATGTCCCGGCTGTGGTTTGTTACTGCAGTCGGGATCTTCATTGTTCGATTCACCTGAAAATCCGCGGCTAAAGGTCATTTACCCCAGTCGGGATTTTCATTAGTCTGTTGGTAATTGTTCACAACCACTCCAGCTTTTCACGGTCTCTCTTGTCCCCATAAGAGGGCTATGCGAAGAAGAACCAGTAAAAATCTGAGCCAAGTGAGCAATTACAGTTCATAGGTAATAAAATCACAGAGTTGCTACCCCGGTGACCAATTACTTCTGGTATGGCCAGGCCATAGAATCCGGTCATACCGGTTTTACCAGAGGGGTATGATCGGATTGATGGTTCAAACCGGTCAGGGTCTTTTTTACGATATACTTCAGATCACCTTTGGTTGTTTTTCTTGCCTAAGAATCTCATGATGAATTCGGTCTGCTGTTCGATGTATTCATCAATCGTAAAATATTTTGCGAAATACCAGCGTCTGAAAGCCCAGGTATGACCGAGAACTGAAATATTATGGCCGATCAGGTTGATTGTATGATCATCCAGATCAGGAATTTTTCCAGAGATTCTCAGTTCCTTCATGGCTTCGATAAACAGATCGGTAATACGCAATTCTGCTTCAAGAACCTTTTTCTGCCACTTTTCCGGCAGAAACTGTGTAACCTGGTACATCAGCAGGACGTGATCACTCATCCTCTCACAGACCAGGAAAAACTCACGTATCACTTCCGCCAGGGCGCAGCCCTTTTCAACGGGTCTGGCCAGGGCTTCCTTAATGCCTCTTTCCACTTCAGCATGAATTGAGGTACACACCAGGTAAAGCACATCGTCTTTGCTGGAAACGTATTCGTACAATGAGCCGGTGGACATTCCGGTTTTCCTGGCAAGTGCCCTGGTTGTCGTTTTATGATAGCCGTGTTTTATAAAAAGCTTAACCGCAACATCAACTATCTGTCTTCTTCTTTCCCTGACAAGTTTCTTGTTTTTTATATGGGTTGCTACTTCACGTTCCTGATCGTGGCTTTCATTCATGCAAATTGCTCCTGATGCCGCCATTGACCTGAACCCTGCACTTCA
>NZ_JBPLBA010000039.1:0-7260 GCF_054039375.1 Desulfomarina sp.
CTACTTCGGTAAAATCATAACAAATTCAGCACCTCCTTCTTTTCCAGAAACAACTTCAATACTGCCTCCATGCCCATCAACAACCTGTTTCACAAAACTCAAACCAAGGCCAAAGCCCTTCTCTTCCGGTTGAATTTCCCCCCGGCTGAATTTCTGAAAAATTCTCTTTCTGTCAACAAAGGCAACACCAGGACCCTCATCCCTGACGGAAAGCAACAGGTGTTCTTCTTTTTCAGACATGGAAAAAAACACTCTGCTTTTTTTCGGGCTGAACTTAACCGCATTATCAAGAAGATTCAAAACAGCCTGGGTGAGCAGAGGTTCATCGCCAAGAATCGGCGTTACCCTTGGAGGAACCTTGACCACCAGCTCGATATCCTTGATATTGGCCATATGCTCTATTGCACTTTTGGCGTCATAAACTACGCTCAGCATATCAAGAGGGAATCTGTTTATTTTATATCTTCCACTTTCAACTCGGGCAATATCGAGAAAATCTTCGATCATTTTTCCAAGTCGTCTTGACTGGGAACAGATCTCTTCAGCATACATTCTTTCATCATTTTCCAGGGTTGCTGTAAGCATCTCCCCATAACCAAGGATTGTTGTAAGTGGGAGTTTCAGTTCATGGGAAACAATATTCATGACCTCTCCTTTCAACCGTTCCAGTTCCTTTATTTCCGTAACATCAGTAAAACTTGCGAGAATCCCGTGAAAACCAGACACAGGATTATCAACTCCATGAAGAAGAACACGGCAGTATCTTTTCCACCCCCCCTGTATCAGGTCAATATCTATTACCCTGTCCCCTTGCCCCAGAAGAGAATCCAATCGCAATATCTCATTTTTCTCATCTTTCAGCTGCTGTGCTGAAAGAAATGACACGAACTCTTCAAAACCGGGTAAACCATCCTTATTTTCGGAGACGTCAAACCAGAGTGAAGTAAAACTGGTATTTGTCAGAACCATTTCCCCACTGCCTTTTTCCCACAGGGCAAGTGGTGGTGTCTCTTTGCTCAGCAGATGATTGACAAAGTGATGCTGCAACGTCAATGCCCGTATACTTTCCTGCATGACAAAAAGATGATTTCTCAAGCCTCCTGACCAATATCCGCCAGACTGTTCCTTCTTCTTCTGGAAAACAGAAGGCAGTGTTTCATAAACCTGTTCTACACCCTCTTTCAGTTGTTTTTCCAACCATTTGATTTCAGCAACCAGCTCCTGGGCCACCCAGAATCCCTGGACGACAAGGTGAAGTGTATAGGCAGTCAGCAAAACAAAGAGAGGAACTGAAGGGTCTATAAACAGACCACCGTGAAAACCAGCAATAGCAACAACAGAAATGATTCCTCCACAGAGGAGAAGAACCAGGAGGTTTCGCCTGACTCTCCCTCCAGGCCATACGACCAACGCGATAAGAAAAATTAGGCCAACATACAGGTAATTGAGCCATGACAGCTGGTGCAGAAAACTCTCTTCCAGCAAATTATTAAGAATTGTCGCCTGCACCTCTACTCCAGGCAGAGGATATTTCCTGCTGAAAGGAATAAGATGGACATCCCCGAGAGCCCGTGCCCTGGCACCCACCAGAACATACCGGTCCTTAAAAAAATCCGGTTCTATCTTCCCCGAAAGGACATCAACGTAAGAAACATAAAAAAACGTAAATTCAGGACCATAAAAATTAATTATTTGGGGTGTGGAAAGATGAACTCCGGAAGAGACAGCATCTTCGCCATAAACAGATAGAGCGAGAACAGGAAACCCATGGGGCGGTTTCAACACTACCTGCTTCACCCGGCCGGCTGTACCGAGAATTGTCTCAATATGCCCCTTTTTAATTTTGCTGCCAAGGGTAGAACTTGGAAAAATCATTCTGCCGTTGTAATCACTGGCTATTGCCACACTGACGGGTGGACTTTCATCAACAGCCCTTCTAAAAGACTCATCGCCCTCTGCCGGCCTGTCAAAAAGAATATCAAATCCAATCGCCTTTGCCTTCCTCAGTTTTCCCAGGAGCCGGCCATGAACCTGCCGGTCAAAAGGCCATGCTCCTATTTTTTCCAATGAGTGCTCATCTACACCGACAATGACTATTGACTGACTGGTTTCAGCTGTTCCACGGATATTAAAAAGCAGATCCAGAGCTATATCGGACAGCCAGGGATAGAGCTCTGTTCTTCCCACAAGCAGACAAAGTAATATTGTGAGAAAAGGACTGAGAAAACGGTTATAGGGCCGCAGATGATGCATCTATAAAATAATAACAAGACAGGTCAGGAAAAAAAGAGCCACACCGGCATCCAGTATCCCGAAAGGTTCCTGTTCAATCGTGAGAACCTGGTAGGGTGTCCAGGGACTGATCTGGCCATCACTGAGAACTCCACGAACCCTTACATAATAACTGGCAGGTTCCAGGTAATCAGTAAATTGGAAAACGGGATCCTCAAGACCACTTTTTTCAACGACAAGTTTGTGAAATTGCCTGTCTTCGGCAACCTGGAAATCATACACAATTCCCTCTCCCATTGATTTCCAGCGCAGGATAACATTTTTTCCGGTAACCGGTTCAAAATTATCCAGTGAGGGTTGATCTGCAATTTTCCAGGAATCGACCCTTGAATAATTTGAATGGAAACCATCATCAGCGATAGCCTGAAGACGGAAAAAATATTCTCCCTGAGTCAGTTCGGGGGTTGTATATTCATTCTCTTCCTGAATTTTTTCTTCAATTATTGTCTTAAATTCCCGATCGCTCGCCAACTGGACGAAAAACTGACCCGCTCCAGATCCCCTGAGCCATTTATGGCTGATTTTTTTCTTAAAAAGCGTTTTCCCTTCAAGAGAATCAGAAATAATCGGCGCAGACGGGACTGTTCTTACTCTGATCTCAAAAGGTCCTGCAGGCAGACTTTCAAAATGTCGTTCATCAATTTGCGTCAGATACCCGTAATAAGTACGATCTTCCAGGGCCAGAAGAGTAAATTGTTCGCCCGCTTTTACAAACTGTTCCAGAACGGTATGCATTCCTTCAAGGTCTGTTGCAACACGCAGTCGCAGGGATGTTGCTGTTTCCATTCCAGGAACAGTCAAGACAACCGGAAGGGTTTTATACACTGGTTCAAGTTCTGGCAGTGGTGGAGACGGTGGCAGATCCCGGGGCTGTTCAGGGAGTTTTCCAGCCACAACTTTCAATCCTTTGCCTTTTTCCACCGCAATGGTTTTTCCGGATGCATGGACCCCGACAACACCTTGTATTGTTTCGATAATATTTGAATTTCCCCCGGGAACTTTCATTCTGAATTCAGTCCCGCGGACACCCGTTACCGATACAGGAGTTTTTGTTAAAAAGGTTTCATTTCGTTTCAATCGTGATTTCACAGAATGAACAATACGACCCTTTTCAAGAAAGAATTCAGCCTTCATGCTGTTGTCAGTCAGGCGAACCAGGTATGTCATGGAAAACCTGGTTCCTCCGGCAAGGCGTGTAAATCTGTTATCGGGAAAAATAAGAAATGCGAACCCATCATCCTCTGTAACCACAGTCTGACCTGGTTTTACATGATCACCTTTTTTCAAGGGTATTAACGTTCTGCCGTTTTGCAAAATAAAAACACCACCACTGACCGAGTCTACTTTTGCGAAAAGTTTTTCAGCCAGCAGAAGAGAAAGAGGGATCTGCAAAGTCTGTCCGGGATAAACAGTATAGGGAGGTTTAATCCTGTTCAGTCGGGCAATGATTCTCCAATCATCACGAGAATTACAATAATCTCTTGCAATATGTGTGAGATTGCTGCCATCCTTGACAATTATCGGAATGAGTGTATCAGAGAAACAAGGTGAAACAGAAAAAAAAGACAATAATAACAAAAAGAAAAACAGCGTTCCTGTCTGGTTCTTCATGAACATATAATATTTCACCATGACATCCTCCTGGCCCCCTTAAACCGCGAAGAGTACGAACCTATGCCGCACACACAACCTCAGGCAGCCTCAAGCTTGTAGCCGACTCCGGCAACTGTGACTATTCTAAATTCAGGATCTCCCATTTTCTGAAGTTTCCTGCGCATATTAGCAATATGCATCACAAGTGCTTTTGTTTCAATGTCATTATTGTATCCCATCACTTCTTTCAGCAACTCGGCATGAGAAACCGCTTTATTTTTTTCCCGGGCAAGAAAGCAGAGAAGATCAAATTCAGTTTTGGTGAAATGAAGCTTGATACCAGCTTCATCCACAATTTCCCTGGCTGGCACCTGAATCTGCAACCTCCCGACAGAAAGGATTTCATTTTCCTTATTGTCATCATTCTGCATGCTTCTCCGTAACAGGCTTTTTACACGTGCAAGGAGTTCTCTCGTACTGAAAGGCTTGGTAACATAATCATCTGCCCCGAACTCCAGTCCTTTGACCTTGTCGTCAACTGTATTCTGATCGGTGAGCATGATAACCGGTGTCTGCAGGCCGGCCTTCCTTAAAACCGCCAAGGCAGTCAGTCCGTCAACATGGGGCATAATCACATCAAGTATGATTATATCCGGTTTGTTCTGTTCCACCCGTGCCAGAACATTCCTGCCATCTTTTTCAGTTGCAACAATGGCTCCGCGTGCTGTAAAAAAGGTCCGGAGCAGCATAAGAATTCCAGGGTCATCTTCCACAATAAGGATCGAAACGCCTTCCTGTTCAAATTTATCCATTGCACTTCCGTTGAATTATTTATTAAAAAAAATCTTGAACAACTGACGGTTTCTCAGGATGTTTTCTCACTACGAACACAGCTCAGTCTACATCACCGACGGCAGAAAAGATTCATCAGGAGGAAAGAAACAGAAAACAGGCCACCATTTCAGTGGAGAAACAAACCGTATTGCCACCCCGTTGTTTTCACGCCTGGCCACATATCCGGGGCTGCAGATCGTCAGGCGGCTGCCATTCTCTTCCACTGCTATATCCACATCAACACTCTCTCCAGGTTCAAGAGTCTTCAATACAGGGCTGTTACTGGATACGTATATGCTTTCAATGGCGATATCTCTGAGATTACCATTGAGAACCTCTCCGCTTTTCACGGTAATTTCAACCGCTGCAAGATAATGAAATCTCATCCGCTCCCTTCTGTCAAAAAATTCCCCAATTCCATTGCCCATGTCCACCTCCCAATTAAAATCTCCTTCTTTTCTTGATTTTTAAGCAATCGGCCAACCCAGGTCAATAAAGCTTTCCTCTTTTTACCAAATGCTTACTCGGCTGGAGTGGGGAATATAACAGGAATACTCTTTACAGTTCTCTTCCCATCATTTCATGTAATGAGAGAAATATTCCTCTTTTTTCTGTCCGGATTTCAAATATGTCATCATTTTTGATACGATAAAATTATAACTGATCATTCAACTCAAGGAATCAAAACCCCATCATGATATGTTTCTTGATAAGGCATTGAAATGCAGTCATAAAATTCATGGTTATGCCTGGTTGAACAATCAGACTGCTTAATCAAATAAACCGGCATGGCCGGACCCCACGGTTCAGCCTCAACAAATTAATGAAAATCTCAACTGCGGCGATACAACCCCCAAACGCGGATTTTCTGATAAAACGTATCCAAACAAAAAATGACTGTTTTTATTGATTTACTGGCAACAACTCCATCCTCCGTTTCATTTCCAAACCGGGTCAGACGTCTTGGGTTAAGCCAAGAACTCCAGGATAAAATCCTGAATCAACAGCAATTTTCTGAAACAAACGACTACTCTACGAGTGATTTTCCTTTGTTAACCAGAAAAAACGAACAGGAGCTCGCAACAGAAATGCTCCTCTACCGCCACAAGTTTACAGAGACTATTTACAGATCCCCTCTCTTTCGCCAGGCAGCTCTCACGGTTATCCAGAACATCTATCTCTTTCAGAACAGGAAAATTTTCCTGGATTCATCAGCTGCCACCCCCGAACTGGAAAGACAGGAAGCTCTCCTGCTCTTCAGTTGTCCCATGAAGACAAAGAGAGCGATTAATCTGGCGAAAACCTTTCAACATTCAATTCTGGCCCGCATCTGGAACCGCATCACTTCAAACCTGCAGGAAAATCACGCAAACAGACAGGAATTTATCGATCTGCAGATAATTGTAGAAGAATTAAATACTCTAAGAAATATTTATATGATTCTCTGTCAGGGCCTTGTTCGTAGACTGGTTACACACATCAGCAGTATTTACAGGCAGTCCATCTCATTCGATGACGCAATACAGATTGGAGAAATCGGTATTGCGAGAGCTTCATATCGATATCATCTTAACAGTGGAGTACGGTTCTCCACCTATGCGTCAAAATGGGTTTTCAAGGAAATCCAGCGGCAGGCTCTGGGAGGACGTCTTATTAAAATTTCAGCAAACACGGTTGAGCGATACGCAAAAGCAGCTAAGAAAAACAGTCCCGACCTTCAAAAGATTAAAACAGAAATTAAAGGGAAAACAGCCATATGCCAATCTGCTGAGTTCAGTATCCTGCTCAATGAACAGATCAGCAGTCGGTCGTCTCGGCCGGAAAATGCGCTTGAAAGAAAACAATTGCAGAAAACCGTACTCCAGGCCATTGACAACACGCTCAATGAAAAAAGCGCTGATATACTCAAACGGCGGTATGGACTCCCACCGTATCAAAACAGGGAGCAGTCTGTGATAAGAATCAGTAAAATTTATGGTGTAACCCGGGGAGCCATCTATCAACTTGAACAAACAGCACTGAAAAAACTGGCTGCCTGTCTTGACGATTCTCTCAAGCCATAATAGATCCATCCTGAAACTCATTTGTTTCCGTCCAGAACCAGGAAACCGTCAGTGTCTGCCCAGAAATGAGGATCTTTGTTCGAGGTCGAGGCGCACTGAGAATTTTACCACAGGCATAGAATTGATATCGGAGTCTACGCTTACCTCCGAGGATAAAATTTTCAGGCAACGCAAATATCGGGCAAAAAGACCATCTATGGCCAACCACCCGTTAATCTGCCTGCTTCTGCAGAACACTCTCTATCTTATCCTGAATTGTCTGAAGCCGGTCAGTACGCGTTCCCATTTTCACTGTGGTTGTGATTCTGGGGGCTCCCATTTCATGGACCTTTTCATGACATTTCTTCACCGCGGCCATCACATCATCCCATTCCCCCTCGATATTGGTTCCATATGCGTGCAGCTCGATCTTTAATTCCGCCTTTTTCAAAATTTCATGGCAGGCCACCACATATTTTGAAACAGATACCCCAACTCC
>NZ_JBPLBA010000040.1:0-8229 GCF_054039375.1 Desulfomarina sp.
AAAACGTGTCACGCCGTGGCAATGTCAGCCGCGTCCTGACGACCCAGGAGACAGGTCCCCTGTTCCCGCAGCTTATATTTCTGAATTTTTCCGGAGGCAGTCGCCGGATATTCATCAACAACGAAAAAGAATTCCGGAATCTTGTGAAAGGCAATTTTATCAGTGCAGAACTGTCTGAACTCTTCACTTTCCGCGGTTTCACCTTCCCTGAGAATAATAAAAGCGGCAACCTCCTCCCCATACTTTTCACTGGGAATACCGACAACCTGAACATCGAGGATTTTTGGATGAGTATAAAGAAATTCTTCAATTTCCCGC
The DNA here is from genome assembly GCF_054039375.1 of Desulfomarina sp. Lineage (NCBI taxonomy): Bacteria > Pseudomonadati > Thermodesulfobacteriota > Desulfobulbia > Desulfobulbales > Desulfobulbaceae > Desulfomarina > Desulfomarina sp. The sequence goes on from NZ_JBPLBA010000040.1 coordinate 319, forward strand.
GGATAAATATTTTCACCGCCCCTGATAATCATATCTTTCATCCGACCGGTAATCTTGCAGTACCCGTTTTCATCCATGACGGCTAGATCGCCCGTATGCAGCCAGCCTTCCCCGTCGATGGCGGCCGCAGTTGCCTCGTCCATCTTGTAATACCCTTTCATTACATGATATCCCCGGGTACACAGTTCTCCCTGAGTTCCCCGGGCCACCTCTTCCCCGGTGACAATATCCGCGATTTTCACCTCGATATTGGGCAGGGCCCGACCTACAGTGCTGACCCTCAGCTCCAGACTGTCTTCCGGTCGAGTCTGGGTTATAACAGGAGACGCTTCTGTCTGACCATAGGCAATTGTCATCTCGGCTGCACCCATTTTGCCCACAACCCTTTTCATCACCTCAATGGGACATGGCGAACCTGCCATTATCCCCGTGCGAAGGCTGGATGTGTCATAGTTTTTCTTTTCCATTTCCTCAAGTTCTGCAATGAACATGGTGGGGACACCATGAAGAGCCGTACATTTATTGGCCTGAACCGTCTCCAGAACCTTGTCGGTAACAAACTGGGTCACAGGCGACATGGTCGCCGCAGAAACGACGCAGGTGAGCGTTCCCAGCACACACCCGAAACAGTGGAAAAACGGAACAGGGATGCACAGATTGTCCGCACTTGACAGGTTCATGCATTCACCGATACTCTTTGCATTGCCGATAATATTGGTGTGGGTCAGCATAACCCCTTTAGGAAAACCGGTAGTGCCGGAGGTGTACTGCATATTAATGACATCATCTGGAGACAGAGAATGCTGACGCTGCTGCAGATCTTCATCGGAAACCTTTCCGCCCATTGCGATTATTTCATCCCAGCCAAACATGCCCTTCATACGGTCTTCTTCCGGCCCAATGTAAACAACATTTTTTAACAGGGGCAGTTTTTTACACTCAAGCTTTCCCGGTTCACACTCATCCAGCTCAGGACAGACTTCCCTGATAATTTTCAGATATTCATCAGATTCGCGGACACCTCCAATAAAAACCAGGGTTGTCGCATCGGACTGTGACATCAGGTATTCCAGCTCAAAGCTGCGGTAACTGGTGTTGACTGTCACCAGTACAGCCCCCATTTTCCCCGTTCCAAACTGTGAATAAAGCCATTCAGGAACATTGTTGGCCCATATCGCCACCTTCTCTCCCTTTTCCACTCCAAGAGCCATAAAACCTTTTGCCACATCATTGCACACGTCTCTGAACTGCTCCCAGGAGTGGCTTATGCCGTATTCATAATATTCAACGGCCTTTTTTTCAGCAAACTGATCAGCCACGAGGTCAACAAGCTGACCAAGAGTTGTACTGCCCACTTCATATACCGGCTTCTGCATATTTACTCCTCTGGTTTTATGTGTGTTTTCGAAATAGTCCACCAGGTTTTATTCAGTATCCCTGAACAGTTCCCTGCCGATGAGCATTCTGCGAATTTCGCTGGTTCCGGCCCCGATTTCGTACAGTTTGGCGTCACGCAGCAGACGACCGGTTGGAAATTCGTTGATATATCCGTTCCCACCGAGACACTGGATGGCCTCCAGGGCCATCCAGGTGGCTTTTTCAGCAGTAAACAGGATTACCGCAGCGGCATCCTTGCGGATATTCGAGCCCTGATCAGCCGCCCTGGCTACCATATACACATAGGATTTGCAGGCGTTCCAGGTGGCATACATGTCCGCCAGCTTACCCTGCATCAGTTCAAATTCCCCAATGGCACGACCAAACTGTTTCCGGGTATGAATATAGGGCAGCACCACATCCATGCACCCGTTCATAATACCCAGGGGCCCACCGGACAGGACAAGACGTTCGTAGTTCAGCCCACTCATCAGGACCTGAACACCCTGGTTGAGCTTACCGAGAATATTCTCTTTTGGAACCCGACAGTTTTCAAAAACCAGTTCACAGGTGGGGGATCCACGCATACCAAGCTTATCCAACTTGGGACTGGTGGAAAAACCCGGGAAAGTTTTTTCCACCAGAAATGCGGTAATCCCCTTGTGCTGTCTCTCCGGAGCCGTTTTGGCGTACACGACAAGGACATTGGCATGGGGACCGTTTGTGATCCACATTTTGGACCCGTTCAGCAGATAACCGTCACCATCTTCCGTAGCACGCAGGCGCATGGAAACAACATCGGACCCGGCTTCGGCTTCACTCATGGCCAGTGCGCCGATATGCTTACCGCTGATCAGGTCGGGAAGGTATTTTTTCTTCTGTTCCTCTGTACCGTTTATTTTGATCTGATTGATACAGAGGTTTGAATGAGCACCATAGGCCAGACCGACAGAAGCGGAGCCCCTGCTTATCTCTTCCATGGCGATAACATGTTCGAGGTAGCCCATTCCGGCCCCTCCATAGTCCTCGGAAACGGTGATACCGAGAAGCCCGAGGGCGCCCATTTTCTGCCAGAGCTCAGGAGGAAACACATCATTTCGGTCAATTTCCTCCGCCAAAGGAGCAATCTCTTCGCTGACAAAATCATGCACGGTTTCCCGCAACAGATTTGCAGTCTCTCCCAGACCAAAATTCAAAAGGGGATACGATCTCATGGAACCTCCCGGTTATGATTTCAATTCTTCAACATTCTCAAAAAAATCGAGGGCCTCCGGATTTTTTAAGGCATCCTTATTCTTCACTTCACGGCCATGAATCACTTTTTTGACCGCCAGTTCAACTTTTTTCATGTTCAGGGTATAGGGAATATCCGGTGCCTCAATAATCTTCGCGGGAACATGTCTCGGGGAAGCGTTGATACGGATATTCTTTCTGATTTCTTTTTCCAGCTCATCACTCAATTCATACCCCGACTCCATTTTTACAAAAAGGATGACACGGATATCATTCTGCCATTCCTGACCGACCACCACGCTGTCCTCAATACCTTCCATTCTTTCGAGAATACGGTAGATTTCAGCCGTGCCTATCCTCACTCCTCCCGGATTCAACGTGGCATCAGAACGGCCGTACATAATAACACCGCCCCGCTCGGTGACTTCAATAAAATCCCCATGGGTCCAGACACCGGGATATTCATCGAAATAGGCAGAATGATATTTGCTACCGTCTTCATCATCCCAGAAATAGATGGGCATTGACGGAAAAGGCGCTGTACAGACAAGCTCACCCTGCCTGCCGATGACCGGATTCCCGGATTCATCATAGGCAAAGACCTTCATGGCAAGCCCCCGGCACTGCAGCTCACCACTGTACACAGGCCCCATGGGATTACCCAGGGCAAAGCAACCGTTAAGATCCGACCCGCCGGAAATGGAAGCCAGCTGCAGATCTGACTTCACTTCACCATAGATAAATTCAAAATCCTCTTCCGAAAGTGGCGATCCGGTTGACAGCAGGGCTTTCACAGCTTCAAGATCAAAATCCTTTCCCGGCCTGATTCCAGTGTTTTTCAGTGCTGCAATATAACCGGCACTGGTGCCGAAAACGGTGATCTTCTCATCCTGGGCCATCTGCCACAGCATTTCCGGACCGGGATAAAAAGGATTGCCGTCGTAAAGCACCAGAGTCGCTCCCACTGCCAGAGAACTTGTCAGCCAGTTCCACATCATCCAGCCGCAGGTGGTAAAATAAAAAATGGTATCCTCTCTCTTCAGATCCGTGTGCAGCATCAGCTCCTTGAGATGATGGACAAGAACACCGCCCGCACTCTGCACCATGCATTTCGGCAGCCCGGTAGTTCCGGATGAGTACATGATGTAGAGGGGATGATCAAAAGGCAGCTGGACAAATTCTATCTCTTCAACATCTTTCTCAATAAACTCTTCAAAAAGAATGGCCGCGGGAAGTGGGGTCAGATCGGGATGATCACTGACATACGGCACAACAACCAGTTTTTCAATGGACGGAATTTTCTCCATAATTTCTCCAGCCCGGGCAAGACTGTCGATAGGTTTCCCCTTGAAAAAATAACCATCAGCCGTGAAAAGAACTTTCGGTTGCGTCTGCCCGAACCTGTCAAGTATCCCCTTGATGCCGAAATCCGGAGAACAGGAGGACCAGATTGCCCCTAGACTTGTCGCCGCCAGCATAGCGATAATCGATTCCGCCATATTGGGAACAAACCCCACAACCCTGTCACCTGCGGTCACACCCGCATTTTTCAATGCGGCGGCAACTCCAGCCACCTGCTTGTAGAGTTCATTATAAGTCAATGTTCTCCTGACCCTGTCCTCTCCCCTGAAAACAAGTGCAGTTTTATCGTCCCGGTATCGGAGAAGATTCTCCGCGAAATTCAGCCGGGCTCCGGAAAACCATCTTACCCCCTCCATTTTGTCTGGATCATCTATAACCTCACTGTACGGCTCAGAAAAACGGACCTCTGCAAAATCCCAGAACTCGGCCCAGAACTGTTCCAGATTGTTCACAGACCACTGGTAGAGAGCGTCATAGTCGGCAAAATCCGTCCCGAATTTCCCGTTAACAGTCTGCATGAACCGATACATATTGGAACTCTTTATCCGCTGTTCCGATGGTTCCCATAATAATTTCGCCATGACAAACTCCTTGATCACATTACCCTGTCCTGAATCCGCAACAGATTTTGTTTCAGCGGATTCAGGACTGTTTTTCTGAAAATACGCGGCCGCGGGTCAGATTGCCGCAGTCGGGATTTTCATTACCTTTTTGTACCCACTGGGCATAAATGGCCCGGCCATAGAGTCCGGCCATTCCGGTTTTTCTGCAGATCATCTCAGAAGGAAAACCCCTCCGGCAGTTCTTCCGCTCTCGTTCCGTCCGCCACCCAGGCCAGATCAAGAATGGTGTAAGTGGGACCGGTCGTTTTGAATATCGGCACAACTTTCATCCCTATCGCAGGCTCACCGACACTCAGATAACTCATCAGGATCGTGGTGACTCCGTCAAACTCAATATTTATAAAACGAATCGGCTTATCCAGAAGATTAAAGGCTCCAGATCTCGCACATTCCATAAAGGTATGGACCCTGGCCGTTTTCTTGGCGATATCAGTCAGGTCGACAATACTCATTTTGGCCAGACAATCGGGACAGTGGATGCGAAACGGAATATAGACAGACCCCTTGCCATCACAGTCATCATTGTCACACCGGGTTGCCAGCAGTTTTCCCTTGCCGAGAGACTCAAAGAAAACTGCCTCTCCGCCGTAGGAATGAATATAAGTCATGTCCCGCGGATTGGTTACCCCGAGCAGCTTCCAGTTATCATCAGCATCCCTGATAGGCATATTAGGAGTCAGATGATGGAAGTTCCCTTTGAGTTTATACTGATTATTTTTTACAAATACCTGCCCGAACATACTCATGGTGATTCTCCATTATTTTGAAATCGGCAGCAGCTCCACCGATTCAACATTTTTATTTTGGCCCTTTACACGTCCTTTTTCAGCAGATGATCCGGATCCATGAGAATAGTTGAAGTAACATGGGATCCGACACCGGCATGACTGATAGCCATTCCTCTTCTGGCACCTTTGACCTGCAGATTTGTCCAGTCTTCCGGCTTTTCCCTGTCAAACGCTTTCCAGACCTGTTCGTCGCCATGGAGCTCTTCCCACCTGTTCCAAAGCTGAGAGGCAATTTCAAATGTCTGCATGATACCGGTTGCGCCAACGGCATGCATGCAGCCGATCAGTCCACCAGAGAGGTTGGACGGCAGTTTCCCGGGTTCTCCGGTATGGGGATTGACATGGTAGCAGTCTCCTGATTCCACATAATCTCTTCCTTCACCGTAGGGGCGAATACCGATATCCTCGTAAGTCTGCACATCGCTTATGGTGAAAGCATCGTGGAGTTCAACCACATCAAGATCTTCGGTTGGATCAGTGATACCAGCCATACCATAACCATAGTATGCCGCAATACGGGCGGCAAGAAATCCGGTAAAACCGGGATACCTGTCCCCTCCCGGAAAACGTTCACCCAGATCTTTGTACTGATCGGCTGTTTCATTGGGCAGAAGTGGAATATCCATATCACGCCTGTCAGCGGGACGGAGGGTATGGGAACCGGCAGCACACCAGATCCTGAGCGGTTTATTCTTTGAATTGGCCGTCAGTTTCATCGCAGTGTCTTCATCACAGAGAATGGTGCAGGCGGCACCCACACTCATGAGACAGCAGTCAAGAGCCCGAAGAGGATAGGCAACAACCGGTGAATTAAGAACATCATCCACGGTGATATCCATGGGTGACTGGGCGTAGGGATTGAATCGGGCATAACCATGATGCTTTACGGCAATTTCAGCCAGAGTTTTTCTGAAAGATTCCTCCGACTTACCAAATATCTGCCAGTACCGCTGGGCCATAACCGCGTAATATCCTGTATAAATATGACCCAGAGGAGATTCCCAGTCCTTATCTGCCGCACAGGATATCAGGAAATTCCCCTCATCGGTGGGAACCTCATCCATCCGTTCCCAACCCATGACAAGGACACAGTCTGAATAGCCGGAAGCAACCGCTTTCAAACCTTCCCATATCGTTGATCCACCGGTTGCTCCACCGGTCTTGACGCCGACATTGCCGAGAGGATCCAGACCGAGGCGGTCATGAATAACCGATTCCCCAAGCAGCTGATCTCCAAAATGATCAGCAAAATGGCCATAATAGCAACTGTGGATATAGGTTTTCAGCTCTGCCGCAGACATATCAAGCAGGTTGGATGCCATGACAAAAGCGTCGACACACAGCTCTTCCGTTCTTTTATCCGGAAAAGCACGGTCGAATTTAGATTGACCTGCAGTCACCAGGTATACGGGTCTCTGCAGTTTCGGGATTTTTAACTGTTGTTCGCTGAATGTAATCATACTTTCATCCCCTTTAAAATGATTATGAAAGTCTGCAGTGCCTCGGGTATTTTCCGGCTCAGTTCAAACTTTCATTGTGTATTGTACCCCAATGGCATAAATGACTGAACCTGCAGCCCAGCCATGCTTTGTATTCTTTGTAATCTTTGTATTAAAGTGTTCCAACCCAGAGTACAAAGCTTCTCTTGCTGCTATTATTGGTTATCTTCTGACTTTCCGGTTTGGACCAGAAGTGCACGGCATCTCCCTCAACCATATGGAGAATTTCACCGCAAAACATAAAATCAATGGAACCTTTCAGCACACAGAGTACCTCCTGACTGTTCTTTATATTTTTCCTTGCCGGTAATGATTTACCCGGCTCTATCACCAACACGGATGAATCGATCACCGACCTGTATTCCGGCGGAAAAAACCTGCGGGTTACAAAACCGGTATGGGACAGATCAATATCATCCCATTCAGATTTTTTTATCAGTACAACATTCTGCTGTTCACTCACCTGGGAAATAATATCTCCCGGATTGACACCGATTGCCTGACAGATACGGATAAGAGTATCTACCGACGGTGAACTGACATCATTCTCCACCTGGCTCAAAAAACCTTCTGAAATCAATGCCTTTTCAGCAACTTTTTTCAAGGTCAGTTTTCGGTCTTTCCGACATTTCCTGATTAACGTACCGATATTCATGCAATGCTGTTGGCTATTATTATCTGAAAATCCGCGACTGAAGGCGGTGCCGTCTCAGTCGGGATCTGCACAGGCTTTTTGTACCCGCCGGGCATAAATGGCCGGGCCATAGAGTCCGACCGTGCCGGTTTATCTGAAAATGATGACAGACGCATCATTCAATTAATATTTTGTATATGTTAAATCTTAACCTATATCAAATATTAATAAAGAGTCAACAGTAATCTTTACAGCAGGCCCGAATTTTCCTATCATCTTCAATGCCCCTGGACACAACCTGATCTTTTTCTGACCGGGAAAATACAGCCGAACAGTCAATATCGTTAACTTAAGCGATGAGCCATCTTGTCCTTAAGTCAGTGTCTGTCCAGAAA
>NZ_JBPLBA010000041.1:0-7904 GCF_054039375.1 Desulfomarina sp.
CCCTGCATGGGAGCGACGGTTACGAGAAGGGTTGGCCGGGTGAAAATGAAAGGGGCAGGTGTTGGACCCGGCCGGAAATGGTTTATCCTGATACTATCCTGCAGCCTGCTCAACAGCCACGGATACAGCTACGGTGGCACCGACCATAGGGTTATTGCCCATGCCGATCAGTCCCATCATTTCCACATGGGCGGGCACAGAGGAAGAACCGGCGAACTGGGCGTCTGAGTGCATCCGTCCCATGGTGTCTGTCATGCCATAGGAGGCAGGACCTGCTCCCATGTTGTCCGGGTGCAGGGTCCGTCCTGTTCCCCCGCCCGATGCCACGGAAAAATAGTTTTTCCCCTGCTGGACACATTCTTTTTTGTAGGTTCCGGCCACCGGATGCTGAAAGCGGGTAGGGTTGGTGGAGTTCCCGGTAATGGAGACATCCACGCCTTCCAGATGATTGATGGCAACGCCTTCTCTCACATCATCCGCACCAAAACATCTGACCTTGCCCCTCTCTCCATCGGAGTAAATTGTTTCATCAACAACGGTGAGTTCTCCGGTGGCATAGTTGAAGCTGGTCTGCACATAGGTGAAACCGTTGATTCTTGAAATAATTTTTGCTGCGTCTTTTCCGAGGCCGTTGAGAATAACCTTGAGAGGGGTTTCCCTCACCCGGTTGGCCGATCTGGCGATACCGATGGCTCCTTCCGCCGCGGCAAAAGATTCATGACCGGCCAGAAAGGCAAAACAGCGTGTTTCTTCCCTCAGGAGCATGGCCGCGAGATTCCCGTGGCCGATACCAACCTTGCGGTCGTCGGCGACAGAGCCGGGAATACAGAAAGCCTGCAGACCTTCGCCAATGGCGGCAGCAACGTCCGATGCCTTTTTCGCTCCTTTTTTAATGGCTATGGCTGTTCCAAGGGTATAGGCCCATACGGCGTTTTCAAAACAGATGGGCTGGATCGATTTTACTGTTTTTGCCACATCAACACCATATTGCAGACAGTTTTCCCTTGCCTCTTCCAGGGATTGTATTCCATATTTTTTCAGGACAGGAGTGATCTGCTTAATCCGCCTGTCATAACTTTCAAACAGTGCCATGTTCTTTCTCCTTATTCCTGACGGGGATCGATAGTTTTTACGGCATCATTAAACCGGCCATAGGTTCCTGTTGCATCTTCAAGCGCTTTGCCGGCATCCACTCCTTTTTTGATAGCGTCCATCATTTTTCCCATGGAGACAAATTTATAACCGATAATTTCGTCATTGTTGTCCAGGCCGATTTCCAGGACATAGCCTTCCGCCATTTCCAGGTAACGGGGACCTTTTCTGCTGGTTCCGTACATGGTGCCGCAGACTGAACGCAGCCCTTTGCCGAGATCTTCAAGGCCGGCCCCGATGGGCAGGCCTCCTTCCGAGAACGCGGACTGGCTGCGTCCATAGACGATCTGCAGGAAAAGTTCCCGCATGGCAACGTTAATAGCGTCACAGACCAAATCCGTATTGAGCGCTTCGAGAATTGTTTTGCCGGGCAGGATTTCGGAAGCCATGGCTGCAGAATGGGTCATACCGGTGCAGCCGATGGTTTCGATCAGGGCTTCTTCAATCAGGCCGTCTTTTATATTGAGGGTCAGTTTGCATGCCCCCTGCTGGGGCGCGCACCAGCCGACACCGTGGGTCAGTCCGTTGATATCGGATACTTCCTTTGCCTGCGTCCATCTGCCTTCCTGGGGAATCGGCGCGGGACCGTGATTCGTCCCCTGGGCGACACGACACATTTCCTCAATTTCAGAAGAGTATTGCATTGTCATGCTCCTTTATTTTTTCTGATTACCAATTACATTCAGCCGGATTGGGAATGTGCCTGCTTTATCAGGCTGGCCTGCGGTCATAAATTACTGGAAATCTCAATTGATAGAACAGGCACATCCCCAGACTCCCAAATAACGGGCTGAGTTTTGTACGTAAGCAGATTTTTTTTACGAAAGTCCGTATTGCTGGAGGTTTTTTCACCGCAGTCGGACTTTCGCGTGATGAATTGTTATTGTTGCCACTATACCCTGAATTCCGCGGGACGGGTATCCTAAAAAATCAAAGTTCAGTAATCTTTTCAAAGAGATCACTGTCGGCCTCAATTTTCATCCTGTTGCCGATGACAGACCGGTGACATTCCGGAATCATTCGACCAAAAGGTTCGGCAAAGACGCGCATGTCTTCGGTGGTTGTGGTTGTGATTTCTTCCAGCCGCTCTCTTTTGTATTCCGGACTGATACCGTTCAGATAATCATTTCTGGCGGTTGCTCCTTTTGCCGCACTGCTCTGCAGGGGAGTAAAAGCGCCGTAGGTGCCGATGATGAGTTGTTCCATTACTTCCGTGGGCAGTTCCAGGGACTCGATAACTGCGGGTATCCGGTTGTAAGCCTCATATGTTTTTCGCACATTGGGGTCGCGGTAGCTGACCAGTGCCAGGTTACCGCTTATCTGGCCGAACTGGATAAAGCAGCCATAGGCTCCCCCCATCTGGCGAACACTGTTCCACAGGTAATCACGTGAGAGATAGGTTTTTAAAACTTCAAAGTGGCCGTTATATCCTGCACCATTTTTCAGGAGATTACCACCCTGGACGACAAATGCCACTTCGGCGGAAGTAATAAAGGCCTCGTGGCGGGGAAACGGAAGTGATGGTGGAGGCTGGGGGGGTGGTTTCATGGTGCCGAGGGCTTCCGGGATACAACTGCCTGTCCGGGAAAATTGCTCAATTTCTTTTTTATCCGCTGTTATCGACAGCAGGAGATTGTCCCTGTTAAACAGCAATGTCGTCAGTTCCCGCAATACGCCCAGAAATTCCTCTTCCATGGAGTCGTAGTTGAGGGCCAGTTTTTTCAATTGCAGGTAGGCTGTTATTCCGTTGAAACTCTCGTTATACATGCCTGCTGTGCTTAAGTGGGCAAAGACCCGGGTTGCAGGAAGATTGTACCCTTCACTCTGGGCCGCATGTTCCGCCCAGGCAAATTCCCTGCCGACAATTTCCCTGATCCTTGTTCTGTCACCAAAAGAGACGTTTGAGAGTGTTTCGGCCAGGAGATGCATGGCCTCTTCCATATAGTCGGGAAGACACTTAAGGTGCAGCCAGAGGACAGGCCGGGTGATATCCGGCCGGCTGCGGTTGGTGTATGTCGTCAGGGAATGGGAAAAAGATCCGGTGTATGTGGCGATTTGCTTGGCGAACTGTCTGTAGTTGAGTTTTTCCGTGCCGATCTCCGTCAGGATTGTACCAAAGATATCAAGCCAGGGAAGAAGATCAGGTCTCAGGCAGGAGAAATCAAGGCCGATGTCCAGGTAAGTAATATGGTTGGTGGGAAGATCATTGACCAGGACTTCATGGCCGAACATCTTCTCCGGTGAAACGGTGTGAAAGGCAGCGTCCGCTCCCAGGTCCCGCAGGGAAAGACGGGGCAGCAGAGAAAGTGTTTCCACACTGTTGGGAGTCTGTTGTGCCCGGATAAGATCCAGGGTTCTGCGAACCCTTTCAGATCGTTCTTCCTCTGTTGTTCTGCTGTCGTATTCGGCCAGTCTGCGCTGTTCCTCTTCCTGGGATTTCTTCTGTTTTTCGGGATCTGGAATCAGAGTGACGGTAACGGTTGAAGGGTTGTCGATAAGGTGGCTTTCAATCAGTTCCTCAAAATAGTTTTCGTTTAACGCCTTATGGCGCAGATGTTTTATCAGTTCCTCGCTTTTCAGGTGCTCGAAAGGATCATTGCCATACTTCATGGCACCCATTGCTTTACCGATCCTGTCCAGTCCCCGCTGGGCCTTGCTCGCTTCCTCCCGGAAACTGAATTCAAATTTATTCAGTTCGGAAAGGACCAGGTCCCGGTCCAGTTCTTTTTCTACCATTTCTCTCAGTGTATTCGAATAAAGTGCCAGAAAATCATCTCGATATTTCGCTTCACTGCCCACAAGGTAACTGACCATCATGGTTCTGTATGATGATCCGGCCATATAGAATCCGCCGAAATCTTTGCAGAGTCCGCTGGAAGTGATACTGTTTTTCAGGGGAGAACCGTCAGAATTGAACAGAATATTTGCAATAATCTGGAATGCGGTGTTTTCCTCGCGATTGGCAACGGTGGACACATTGGTTCCAAGGGCAAGAAATGTTTTTTCCACGATATCTGTTGAGTCTACGCCATAACTGTCATTGATAAAGACGGGGCTGTCAGGTGGGGTGCCTTTTTTGATTTCCGCCCGTCTGCCGGGTTCACTGAAATTTGAGAAAAATCGGCTCTGCAGGAATTCCAGTTCTTCTTTGAGGGGAGCATCCCCGTAGAGAAAAAACATGCCGTTGGACGGATGATAGTGTTTTTTGTGAAAGGCACGGAATTCTTCGTAACTCAGGTCCGGAATATTTTTCGGGTCTCCGCCCGATTCATGGGCATAGGTTGAGCCGGGTAGAAGTCCCGCAAAAATGTGATGAAAGATATGGCGGATGGGGTCTGAAAAGGCACCTTTCATTTCATTGTACACCACACCCTGGTACTGGAGCGGTGCGTCAAGGCTCTCCTGATGATAATGCCAGCCTTCCTGCTCAAAGGTTTTTTCGCTCAGGAGAGGATTGAAAACGACATCACAGTAGACATCCATGATATTGAAATACTCTTTCAGGTTCCTTGTGGCGAAAGGATAGTAGGTGATATCGGAACCGGTCATGGCATTGAGAAAGGTGGTCAGACCACCTTTGTTGATTTCACCGAATACATCTTTGACCGGATATTTTTCTGACCCCATCAGGACTGAATGCTCAAGGATATGGGCCACGCCGGTGGAATCGGTGGGGATGGTATGGAAGGCAGCAGAAAAAGTCTTGTTGGAATCACTGTTTTTGATGGCAAGGATTGGGCATTTCAGCAGGGAGTGTTCAAAGAGAAAAACGGTGGAATCTATTTCTTTTATAAATTCTTCTCGTTTCAGTGTGAAACCGTTAAAGGAGGATGTCATTGTTTTCATAGGTAATCAGAATTTTTTATGGGAATCAAGAAGGAGGGTGACCGGGCCGTCATTGACCAGTTCCACGGCCATTTCCGCCCGGAATGTTCCGGTGGCGACCGGGATCTGTTTCTTCTTGATCTCGTTTATAAACCGCTGATAGAGCGGTTCAGCGATTTCCGGCGGTGCCGCATCGGAATAGCCGGGGCGCCTCCCCCTGCGGCAATCACCATAGAGTGTGAACTGAGAGATTATAAGCATTTCTCCCCCAATGTCTTCAAGGGAAAGGTTCATTTTCCCTTTATTATCTTCAAAAATGCGGAGAGCCGCGGTTTTGTCGGCCATCCAGTGCAGATCTCTTTCTGTGTCGCTGGCGTGAATGCCGAGAAAAATGACCAGGCCCCGGCCGATTTTTCCTGTTGTCGCCGAGTCAATTGCTACAGATGCACTGCTGACTCTTTGTATTACTGCGCGCATAAAACAGCTCCTTTGCGGTTTCTGAAATTTTAACTGATTCAGAAACTATTTATACTGGAATATGTGAAAAAATAAATACTTCTTCCAAATTATGAGGGGGAAATGGTATAATTTGAACCTGAACAGATCGTTTTTATTCTACCTGGATTCTGCAATCAGCAAGTACGGAGTCTACGCTTACCTGCCGGAGATGCAAGGTTCAACAGTGCTGACGTATTAACATGCTCCAGGTCATTGGTAACGAAGCAGGTAAGCGAGCCAGCAAGACTTCTGATACGGTGAACTGCAGGATTCAGGTTTTATACAATTTATCCAGGTTTACAAATGATTGAAAAACTGCAGAACCTTGTCGGCAAAATGGCTGTGGAGCTTCCCGGGATACTTGCTGCTGCCGTGGTTACAGTGGATGACGGTATGTCCATTGCCGAAACCGTGCGGGAGGATGATATCGAAATAGCTGCTGCTTCCGCCTATCTTGCCTCAGTAGTTAAATCCAATTCAAAAGCAATTAAACTGCTGGCGGATGACGAGGTTGTAGATGATATCCTGATCACAACCAGTCAGTATCATTTCATTATCAGGCATAAGGAAGAAGAGCCGTTTTTTATTTTTCTCATGACTACGAAGAAAGAGTGGCTCGGCAAGGCCAGATTGCTGATCCAGAAATACGAAGAAGATTTTGCAGGATTTGTGGGGGCATGGGAAAAAAGTCTTGAATGATTCTGAATCCGTGGTGGATTCAGAATCATAAACTCTTAGAGTCGGTGCTTTTGTGAGTGGTTGCTGCGTGGTTTTTAAAGGGATGCGGCTTCCTGTATTTTCCTGGAATTTTTTCTTATGCTGATCCTGATCCAGCCCAGGTTGGTTTCCTGATCGGCAACAATCACAAGAAAGGCTTCACTGCCCACCGGGGCAAAGAGAACGGGACCGTTTTCAAATTCAAACATTGTCATCTGCAGATCACCCTGACCAAGCTGATTTCCCATGGATTCCGCTGAACCAAAGCCTGAAGAGGCAATCGCTCCGATCATTTCGGCATCAATTCCTGCCCTGGCCAGGCTGTCAAGGAGAAAGCCGTCTCGGCCCACAAGGCAGGCTGTATGTACTCCCTCGATATTGGTGAATTCCGCTAAAATTTCCTGAATCTCTGTCATATCAAAATCCTCTGCTGAAATTTCTGGTTGTTCTTCCAAATTGTCTATATTTTCATTTTCCACCTCTCTGAGCGTCACCTTATCCTCTTCAGGAAGAGACCGGGAGTCTTCACCTCCGGATTCAGTTTCATGGGGTGGTTGTTGTGTATCGTCAGGTTTTTCTGATACTGTGGTTTCATCATTCTGCACGGCAGCCTCAAAGAGCAGGGCTTCAAGGGATTTGTCGATGCTGACCAGAGGGGGTTGAACACCTTTTATGTTCTGGAGAGTGCCGCCGTTGAACTGGAGGATGGTAAAAAAAGCCTTCTCTCCGCTGAGATTGTCGCACATGGCATGGACCACACTGCCGTCTTTGAAAAAGATCATGCCTTCCTGTTCCCCGGTGGTGACCTTGAGTGCTGCCGTTGCCCTGGAGAGTCCGTTGAACTGGACAATGTCCATCAGGTCAACCCCGTCTACAGTCCCCTGGAAACCTTCATCCTCCTGGAGGACTTCTTCAATGATTGAACGAAGTTCCTTGATATCGAAAGGTTTTTCAATGAACCTGAGACTGCCGCTCATCATTGCTTCGTTTTCGTAGCTGTTTGAAGGATAGGCGGTCATGATGATCACACCCGTTTCCGGATGGCGGTTGTTGATCTCGATCAACAACTCCAGGCCGCTCATCCCGGGCATGTTGATGTCCGTGAGAACAAGGTCTGTCGGGTTGTCACTGAGAACAGCCAGTGCCTCTTCTCCTGATTTTGCCGCCAGGATTTCAACATTTTCCATTGATTTGCTCAGGTTTCTCTGCAGCATCCAGAGCATATCTTCTTCATCGTCAACGACCAGAACTCTTTTCATATTGTTACCATTTGGTGATACAATTTAAGGTAAATGCTCACAGGCCCCTGTTGAGCAGTTGCAGTTTAGAAGTTGTAAAATCATGAATAGTTTTTCTGTAGCAAAAACGGGGCCATTTTTTTTGGGAGTAAAAATTTTGACAAGGCTGCAGGTTTTCGGTCAATTCACGGGGATGTACAATGGGTGGTATTGGCCGGAAACTGTTCACCTGGCCAGATTCTGGTCAATTTTTTGGTAAATGCTCACAGGCACCCCCAGCTTTTCACGGTCTTTTTTGTCCGCACAGGGGCTTATAACGAACAAAAGAGCCTGTAAAAATCTGTGGAATTTGTGAGCAATTACAGTTCAAAGATTATAAAATCACAGAGTTGCTCCCCCAGTGACAGGTACATTTCTTTATTTATAGTGTAACAGCTCCCTGGGGGGTATGGATATGGGCCTTGAGAAAAGGCG
>NZ_JBPLBA010000042.1:0-18085 GCF_054039375.1 Desulfomarina sp.
AACAGGGATAACTTTTGAAGATGCTGATATTTGCCCTTTACTTAACCATTTATCATAATTAACAATTCTTTTTTCAAGAAAAGGGTCTGTTACATATTTTTTTGTTTTCAACTTACAGCTCCTCATGATTTTTCTTCGGCCCAACAGTATTGATACATGGACACGATACATAATATAACCCTATATCTGGACCAGTTTTCCACCTTAACTCATATCATGATGGTAAAACTGGAAAATAAATTCCATGTATCAGGTTTTTCTTTAAATTTTCCACGATAACTGATATTATCATGCCTAACATGGAAAGCAAGAATAAATTTGTGCCGAATAGAAAATTGAAGCTGCTTGACCAAGTGCGTGAAACCATGCGGTATTATCATTACGCGCTGTCAACAGAAAAGACATATTGTCAATGGATTCTCCGATATATCATTTTCTATAATAAAAAGAGGCATCCGCGTGATATGGGGCCAGAGAGGTTGAGCGTTTTCTCTCTCACCTGGCGTGTCGGGAAAAAGTTTCGGCATCCACTCAGAAACAGGCCTTGAACGCCCTTGTCTTTCTTTACCGCGATGTACTGCAGACTCCCTTGGATAACTCCATAGCTCCGATACGGGCCAAACGCAAAGTGCGGCCGCCCACTGTTCTTTCCGTTGAAGAGGTGGAGAAAGTTTTTTGAACATATGGGAGGGTCTCACCTGTTGATGGCAAAACTTATCTATGGCTCCGGAATACGTCTGATGGAGTGCATAAGGCTTCGCATCCAGGATGTGGATTTTGCCAAAACTATAATTCTCCACCATCTGAACAGCGTTCTTTTTCAGCCTTTATGGCAAAACTGAAGGGAAAAAATCAAGGTGATCAAGACAATTACAATTCCCAGCTCAACCCCTTAATTTAAAAGAACTTGTACCGCATATTTTTTGTTTTTATATTGCTTTCTTATCGCAGCATCAATATTCTGAAAATACAAATCTGGAGGATAGGGCAACGCTGAGGAGCGATCCGGGCACCGTGATTGATACCTAGTGAATGGAGACCCGGTTATAAAAATATTCGGGTTTTCCTCTCCACCCGCTGCTGTAAAACGATGATTACGATTAACAATACCAAAAGCAGGTTGATCATCCGCAACCAAAATGTTGCACCACAAGTATAGGATTGGTGTAACATGCTAATATTCAATAAAAATTACCTTCGCAATTTCTTGTTTTTTATGACAAAAGTTCAGGGGTAAGGCACTAATTGGCAGACAATGGTTGAAAAATAGAGTCACACCTCTGAGCAGTTACATTTAAGGTACTTTTTCCAACCAGAATATTTCCCTTGCCACATTCACGAAGCCGGTATTTTCCTTTTGGGATATTGCTTACCTACCAGACTATTGCAGAATATAGGTTGTGTTGACCATCAGACCCCTGGGGTTTTCCAGGATCTACAACTCAAAGAAAAACGGCAGGCAGACCAGCAGAACAACAGTAAAGAGGATGGTGGCCCCCGACCCGGCCCTGATATAATCCTTTGTCCGATACCCCCCCGGCCGCATGATAAGGGCATTGACCTGATGTGTGGGCAGAATAAAAGTGTTGGATGCGGACATTGCCACAACAACAGCAGCAGCAACAGGATTCGTGCCCGCATCCGCCGCCAGGTTCATGGCCAGGGGTATCATGAGAACAGTCCCTCCGACGTTTGAGGCCACCAGGGAAAAAAAGGAAGTGAGAATCGCCACTACGGCCATCACCACCATGGGAGACGGCACTCCTGTCACGGCCAGGACATGGCCGGCAATATAAGCTGCCGCCCCGGTTTTCTCAAAAGCGGTCCCCAGGGGAATAAGCCCGGCCAGCAGGAAAACCGTCCGCCAGTCAACAGCCTCGTAGGCTCGATCCGCCCTGATAATCCTGGTAATGATCACTCCGAGGGCTCCCGTCAGAAGAGCTATAGACAGTTTAACCTCAAAACTCAATGCCAGAATCATGGATAGAAAGAGAAAGAAAACAGCACATTTTGAGCGCTCCGGTTTCAATCTCTCCCCGTAAATATCACCAATCAGGGCTATATCCATTTTCTGCCGCAGAAGTTCAAACTGCTGCCATGGACCCTGGAGGAGAATGGTATCCCCCTGCCTGAGCTTGGTGACATTGATGTCCTTGAGAATGATATGTTCACCGCGAACAATGGCAAGCGGATTCACCCTGTAGAGAGCACGGAACCTGAGTTCCTCCATGGTATGCTGACTCAGATTGGAATGGGGAATGATCACCCCTTCCATGACCCCTGTCTCCTCCGGGGAATTTTCCTTCTCAAAGACCTCAAACTCAGTTTTAATGCGCCAGCCATGGTCATCGGCAACACGTTTAATCCGTTCTTCCGAGCCGATAATCCAGAGAACATCTCCCGGTTCCACCAGGGAATGCTTTTTCGGCGCAAGATTTTTAACAAAACT
Source organism: Desulfomarina sp. (assembly GCF_054039375.1). Classification (NCBI taxonomy): domain Bacteria; kingdom Pseudomonadati; phylum Thermodesulfobacteriota; class Desulfobulbia; order Desulfobulbales; family Desulfobulbaceae; genus Desulfomarina; species Desulfomarina sp. The sequence goes on from NZ_JBPLBA010000042.1 coordinate 2,450, forward strand.
CTCGCTTTTTGCGATACCGACTACAGTGATTTCATACTTGGGCCGCAGCTCAAGCTCCCCGAGGGTCTGGGCGGGAAAATACACCGGGACCTCAAGCTCATAACCATGTCCAACCACATCACCATAAATATCCTGGAGCCGTTTTTCAGGACCAAATTCCTCAAGGACACAGGTTTCCGAAGGCAGCAGTTTGGTGCCGAAAAAATAAAAATAGAGGAGCATGCAGACCAGCAGGGCCATACCGATCGGAGTAATGGCAAAAAGTTTCAACGGTACAAACGGAGCCTGGGTTACAGGAGCACCGCTGGACTCCCACCAGCCTGCCATCAGGTCATTCAGCATAATCAGCGGACTCGAACCGATCAGTGTCAGGCATCCACCGGTAATGGCACAGAAACCCATGGGCATCAGGATCCTGGCCGCCGAAATTTTCAGCTGTTTGCTGATGCGCATGGTCGCCGGCAGGAAAACTGCAGCAGCACCGATATTCTGCATAAGGCTTGAAATAACGGCAACCGTCGCTGAAACAATCAGCATAATGCGCTTTTCCCCGGTTCCAGCAATTTTAATTATCTGTGCCGCCACCGTGTTCATAACACCGGTTTTTTTCAATCCGGCTCCTATTATCATAATGGCAATGATGGAAACAACGGCATCGGAACTGAGTCCAGCCACCGCCTCTTCCGGAGTAACCACACCTGATAGCGGCAGCAGAACCATCATGAGAATCCCGACGAGATCAACCCGGAGCAGGTCAAAAACAAAAAGGACCATGGCCAGGCCGAGAAGAACAAAGACTATTATCATTTCCGTGGAAAGAACGACTGGAACCATATAATTTCCGTCAGGCAACTATGAATTTAACGATGACATTAAATACCACTTGGTGCATGATACCACAATTAAGCATAAGGGTAAATATCTCTGTACTCTCATATGGGTAAGTCGATATTTTCGCCGCAATGCAGAAATGGAGAAACAGGACAAAAATAAATATTCTGCAAAAAACTGCAGCACCTGTGAGTAACTATATTTTTTCTTCTAAATAACAAAAGTCTTTTACTGGTACGGAATGAGTTGAAATCCCAATGAATTAGCTTGTTTTTTCAGGTCTCGTTCCATGCGTTGTTTATGAAATTTTTCTTGATCGGCAAAAACAGTTTCATCATAGGTTTTGCCGGTCTTTATTAAATTACGTTTGAAACTGATTATAAAATGATCTGGACTGACACTTTTTCATCTGAATTCCTTATCAATTGAGATTTCCAGTGATTTTTGACCATAGGCTAGCCTGATAAAACAGGCACATCCACAATTGGGCTGAGTTTCATGGGTAATCAAAGTAAAAATTTCTCTTAAAAAAATCATGCGCCGTCATTTTCTTCTTCCGCTGACGGATTCAGCACGTCATTATCGGCTAGATGATTGATATTTTTTTTAGCAGACCGCAGACCATTGTTTTTCAGTGCAAGATTTCTGGACCGTGCCAGCTCACGCATATCGAGCTCTTTGTCGGATTCGTCAATAATCTCCCTGCCAACAATTTCCTCGAGAATGTCTTCCATGGAAATAATCCCCGTCATCGTACCATATTCATCCACTACAACAAAAAGATGTTGCCTGCGGTCAAAAAAATCCACCAGCACACCGTTTAAAGGGGCTGTTTCAGGGACGAAATGGGCAGGATTACTGAATTCGGTCAATTTGCAACTGTTTTTGCCTTCTGCAGCCGCCAGAAGAACATCTTTGCGCATTACAATACCGCTCACATCATTGGGTTCTTTTTTATAAACCGGAATCCTGCTGTGACTTGAAAGTTCTGTAACCATTGTCATCGCATCGCCGACCGTAAGATCTTCATCCATAGAAAAGGTTACCGTCCGTGGGGTCATAACCTGACGGACTATTTTATTTTTTAATTCAATAATATTGTTAATTACCTTCTCTTCCCCAGCTTCAATATCTCCTGATTTAAGAGAAAGAGCGGCAATGGTCTGAATCTCCTCAGCACTGATTGACTCTTCCTTTCTCTCCGGCAGAAGCCTTGTCAAAGACCTGCACACCCATACTATCGGTTTAAGAACAAAAACCATAACTCTCAAAGGATAGGTGATAAGCGGTGCCAGGTTGTATGCAAATGTAACTCCGATTGTTTTCGGAAGAATTTCAGAAAAAATAAGAATCGCCAGGGTAAAGGTGGCCGAAAAATAGAGGAGATTTTCGTCTCCAAACATTTTTGCTGCGGCAGCCCCGGCAACCGCAGCTCCAATGGTGTTGGCAATTGTATTTAAAGTGAGAATGGCTGTTATCGGTTCATCGATATCAGAGCGTAAACGTTTAAGGTGTTCGGCTGCAGGGCGTCCTTTTTTTTTCAGCATCTCAACTTGACTTGCGCTTATACTGTAAAGAACCGCTTCGCAAATCGAACAGAGTGCTGATACCGTGATTGCAAGGGTGATTGCGATTATTAATGTCTGTAACAATACTTTTCTCCAGAATAACAGGTCATAAGACAATCATTCAACTATTCGATAACCTACTAATTATTTTCATTTATGACTATGATGTTTTATATTGAAATCTGATCACCAATGAAATTCAGCCGAATTGGGAATATACTGCTTTATCAGGCCGGCCTGTGGTCAAAAGTCACTGGAAATCTCAATTGATAATGAATTCAAATGAAAAATTGTCAATCCAGATTATTTTTAAACCAGTATAATGTGATTTTTGAAATACGCCTGATAGCAGGTTCATCCCCAGACTTAAAAACAGCAGGCCGGGTTTTGTGTACAATTAATTATTGAAAACAAATCTCGACAAGACCATAGTACTGAGTTTTATGATTCCTTACATGCTCTCCAGCTTTTCACGGTCTCTTCTTTCCCCACAGCCAGGCAAAGAAGGGCCGTGAAAATTCTGCAACGCCTCTTAACGTTTACAGTCCAGGAGGTTATTCGAGAATGCACTTTTCCCCCAACTCCCCGTCATTGTGGAAAAATAATGTCTATTCTCGGACGACATCCTGGAGGGGATAAAAACAAAGAGTAATTGATCCTGATGAGAGCAGTTACGATTTTTGTAATGTTATTTGAATTATAATGTATTTTATCTGATAATAAACAGGGAAGTGATATTTATCTGAAAATCCTCGGCTGAGGGTTGTATTGCCGCAGTCCGGGTTTTCATTGTTTGATCGAACCAGAAGTACATGAATCGTAACTCCTCACAGGAGCAGTAATTCTATGATTCTATTACCTCTGAACTCTAATTGCTCACAGATGGTTTAACTGTTTCCTAAATCCTGCACTTCAGCGCCATTGAACCTCGCATCTTCGGCCGGTAAGCGAAGACTCCGAACTTGCCAATTGCAGAATTTAGGTGTTTGTTTTAAAACACTTCCGATCGATGAGTGATTTGAGGTACCGTAATTCGGAAAGAACAAAAAAGGGATGAAATGAAAGACACACATTGTACTGTTTTCAAAAACAAAGCAGAAAAATATTCCGGTGACCTTCTGGTTGCTCTGATCACTGCCGGCAAGGACGAACAATTCGACGGACCAAAGGAAGTTCAAAATGTTTTAAAAAAAATCAGGTCATTAGACGAATTTAAAGGCAAGAAGGGAACTTCCATACAACTTTATCCCCCCTGGGAATCTCAAGGAAAAAGACTGCCGGCTCAAAGATTACTGCTTATCGGACTTGGGACGGTTGATAAAAAAGATTCTCCGGACACAATCAGGGAACTGCTGAGGACTGCCGCTGGTACTGTTGCGCTCCAATGTGAAAAAAATCGTGCTGAAGATGTATGTGTCATTCTTGGAAAATTCGGTAAACTTTCCCTGTCTGCAGCGGCAGAGGCTCTCACAGAGGGAATACTTCTCGGTGGATATAGCTTCACAAAATACAAGACAGACACCAAAGAACAGTATGCGGGATTGAAAAAGATCATATTCTCCACATCATCTTCAGTCGCAGCAATAAAAAAACATGTGGAAATGGCAGATAGAACCGCAAAAAGTGCTATTGTCGCAAGGAATATGGCAAACGAACCCGGTAATTTCTGGACATCTGGAGAATTTGCCCGATATGGTCGAAAACTTGCCGGAAAATACAATCTGAAATGCAGGGTCTACGGAAAGGGAGATATAAAAAAAATGAAAATGGGTGGTCTCCTGGCTGTCAACCAGGGTTCCCAGGATCCACCGAAACTCATTGTTCTGGAGTACCTTCCTGAAAAAAAATCTGATACGATTCTTCTGGTTGGTAAAGGATTGACTTTTGATTCTGGAGGAATCAGTCTTAAACCGGCAGCAGGCATGATGGACATGAAATATGACATGTGTGGCGGTGCCGCTGTTCTGGCTGTTATGGAAACAGTTGCAAAAGAGAAACCGAAAACAGGGGTTGTTGCTATTGTTCCTGCCACAGACAATATGTCGGGAGCGGGGGCTTTAAAACCAGGTGATGTAATAACTCATTATGATGGTACCACATCAGAAATAGAGAATACAGATGCGGAAGGCCGCCTCATTCTCGCAGATGCTCTTGCCTTTGGTATTAAAAAATTTAAACCAGACTGTGTCATTGATGTTGCAACACTTACAGGTGCGGTAATAGTTGCTCTGGGCCATCATCACTGCGGCATATTTGGCAATAACGATAAACTGGTTGAAAGATTGCTTGACGCTGGAAAAAAATGCGGAGAACCCTTCTGGCGATTGCCCCTTGGAGAATCGTATTCGAAACAGATTAAATCAAGAATCGCAGATATCAAAAACACCGGTGGCCGGGATGGAGGTTCTATTACCGCAGCTGCTTACCTGCAGAACTTTGTTGGAGATATCCCCTGGGCTCATCTTGATATTGCAGGAACTGCGTGGGATTTTACAGAAAAATCATATATTCCGAAAGGGCCTTCAGGGTTTGGTGTAAGGACATTAATAGAAATGATAAGATCGTGGGAAAATGGCATACTTCGTTGAAGTAACTGGCTTCAGGGATTTTAACTGTTTGTTTTTATAGACTTCTGATCACTTGCTGCCATACAGGAGAGTTGTGACGTGGTAAAAAACAGAACTATTATTGTTATCGATAATGAAGTGCTTGCGGCAGACCTCTGTCGTAAGATGCTTCTTCCTCTTGGATTCACTGTTGTCTGTGCATTCAGTGGTGAACAGAGTATCGAGCTCTCTAAAAACAAACGTTTTGATATTGCAATTATTAGTGACGGATTGCACGATATGCCGGGCATCGAGCTTTTTTCACTGCTCAGACAGAAAAATCCGGTTATGTCCGGAATTCTTGTGACCGACCAAACCAGTGTAAAATTGGTTGTAAATGCCATGAACAACGGATTCCAGAGGCTTCTGCAAAAACCCCTCAAAGGGCCGTCTCTTGTTGCCGCTGTGCAGGATACATTGGAAATTGTTGAGCTTTATGAAGAAAATATCAGGATGAATACATTGCTTCCACTGTATGAACTTGGTGAAAAATTCATGAAAGCTGAAGACGAAACCGAAGTTTATCAGGAATTACTGACAGTAATAAAACAGGAATTCGACGTCACATCTGTTTCGATTATGATGTTTGATCAGGATGAAGAAGTATTAAGAATTGTGGCTTCTTTCGGCATTGACCCTGAAATAGCCAGCAGGGTAAGAATCAAACCGGGTGAAAAAATTGCCGGAAAAGTTTTTAAGCTCAAAAAGCCGGTCATATTGAATCGAAGTGAGAAAAATCCCGACCAGTTTCTTGATCTGCTGAAAAGAAAAGAAATAGCTGCTTCCATTTGTTTTCCAATGGGAAACATGGATAAAGTTATAGGCATGGTCAATATTGCCCAGACAAAAGAAGATACTGTTTTCAGCAGTGGTGATATCGAAATGCTGTCGGTGATAGTAAAACAGTCGCTTATGGCCCTGGAAAAAATCTGGTCTATAAAAAAAAGAGAAGAAACCTGCAGGGTCACCTCTCTTCTGGAACAATATGTCTCTCCGGAAATATCGGAAATTCTTGCCGCTAAAAAAGATTTCCCGGTAGACTCCGGAAAAGTATTGGAACTGACGATACTTTTTGCTGATATCAGAAAATTTACTCTTCTAGTACAGCGCCTGCCACCTGCAAAACTGAGAATATTTCTCAATGAATTTTTTGAACTTTTTACTGAAATTGTTTTTTCCTGCAGAGGAATGCTCGACAAATTCATGGGGGATGCTGCCCTGGTTATTTTCGGGGCACCTCTTGAGATCGATGCACCATCTCTTGCTGCTGTCAGTGCAGCGGAGCAGATAATGAGAGAATTTGAGGTTCTCAGGTGTTCATGGGCAAAGAAAGACCCGGTCTTCAAAGAAATCGGTCTGGGAATAGGTGTCAGCCGGGGACCAATGTTTCTCGGTAATGTGGGATCAGTCAGACGCCTTGACTACACTGTAATAGGTACGGATGTCAATATAGCGCAACGACTGGCTTCAGAGACGGCGTCAGGACAGATACTGCTGACGGAAACGGTCTATAATGATATTAAGAAAACGTACAAAGTAAAAAAACCAGGAGAAAAGAAATTACTGCGGGGTATGGATTCCGAGATTGTGGTATACTCCCTGGTGTCACGTCAAAGCTGTCCATAGTCGCAGCCATCCCGATAGGTAAGCGAAGACTCCGAACTTGCCAATTGCAGGATCTATGTATCAATTGAACTTTCCAATGATTTTTGACCGCAGGTCAGCCTGATAACACAGGCCTACCGCCAATCCGGCTGAGTTTCACGGATAATCAGTAACGAATTTATAATAAATTTTCAGGTTCTCATAAAAAAACACGAAGCTGTCATAAATTCAGGACTCAGATAAAAGTACCATTATCTGATCACGAAAGGCAACTGTGTCTTTTGGAAAAAGTTTCCGTCCTCGGCGTATTTCAATACTGCCGTTTACTTTTACCTCTCCCTCAAGAATGACGATTTTTGCTTCGACACCATCTTGAACAAGATCTGCAAATTTTAAGAACTGTCCCAATCTGATCGGCATTTTTTTTACTATAATCACTACAGGATTTTCAGACATTTTTGTATATTGCAATGAGTTTTCTCTCTTCTGAATTCTTGACCGGCCATGGACCGTAAGGTAAAGTACTTGAAAAATAATGAGAAAATTATTTTATAATAGAGTATTCATTTTAATGAAACGTTACTGTTCACAGGGTAAATAACTTTTTGGTTTATTACCTGGTGCCTGTGACCCGTAATTGCTCTCCTGTCGTAAATTTTTTAGTTCTTTTGCTCACTGCAGCCTTGCCAGTGTGGACAGAAAACCCCACAAAAAAGGTGAGGGTTGTGAGTGATTACAGTTCAGAGGTAATAAAATCACAGAGTTACGAAGCCGATGGGCAATTATATATTAAAAATCATTTTAAAAGGGAGTATGAACTATGAAATGTAACACAGTTTTCAATATTATTGTCAGGTGTTGCGCCGTTATACCTGTATTGATTCTTTTAAATGGCTGTGTTGGCATGGGATTTAATTCCTCCCCTCCTCCTGAAGAAGACAGCAGTCTTGCCCCCGTAACCACAATGGTAGAGAGTTATGGCGATATCGAATTGCCTATTGAAATGAAACTTGTTTCCAAAAAAAGCATGGCAATGCGTACGGACTCTTTTCAGGGCGGTATTCATATATATCGGGGCAGGGTGGAGATTTCCTCCCTCAGGGATTATATTGTAGCCTCCATGAGAAATCACAAATGGAAGATGGTCGGGGAAGCTTCCTACAATAATGTAATGCTCGCTTTTACAAAACCAAACAAAACCTGCATGGTGGTTCTCTATGAGGATTCTGCAGGAATTCTTGGCAAGACTCAAGCCAATTTTTATGTGACTGTTGATGTGGCTGCCGCCAGCCGATTGAATCCTTTTGGTGAACCAATCAAACAGTAGAACCGTGAGAATGATGCCGGCCAGGCCGAGTTCCACGGGCAAAAAAAGATATCCTCTTATCAGGCGGAAATGTTTCCGCCTGATATTCTCTTCGTTATAACGGCCGAGATCCTCATAAATTCCTCAATCGTTATACGTTCAGGCCTGATTGAAGGGGCAAGACCAGCCTCTTCAATTGCCTGTTTTGTCAATTCCTTATTCTTTCTGCCATCCCCGTTCAACTGTTTCAGGAAAAAGCCACCACCACTGAGGGTATTCAACACGGTTTTTCTTCTCTGGCTGAATGCGACACGAACCACTCTGCGAAAAACTGGTGGAACAGAATTCTTATCCTTAAAGCCACCGGGAAAGAAAACAGCAGGAGAATTGAAATCAATTTTTACTACGACAGAATCTATTTTCGGTCGTGGATGAAATTCAGTTGGTTTGAGTGTCATCAGTTTTTCAACTGAAGCACAGGCACCCAGGAGAATGGTTGGGATACCATATTCCTTTGTCCCCGGATGGGCAACAAGTCTGTCAGCCACCTCTTTCTGCAGCATAACAGTTGCTGTTGATATAAGTGTATGATTTTCAATAAGCTTGAATATAAAAGGATTGGAAATAGAATAGGGGAGATTGGCAAGAATAACAAGATCACCAACCCTGCTGTGCAGTTCTTTTAAATCAGTTTTAAGAATATCATTGTGAACGAGGGTTACATTTTCCGGCAGTTCACCTTTCTCCCTGTGCATTCTGATGATACCGCTGTCAATTTCATAGCCATACACATGATGAACTGCCCGGGCGAGAGGGAGTGTCAGGGCACCAAGACCGACTCCAACTTCAATCACAGAATCTCTTTTATTGAGCCGGGCACACCTGACTATATTTTCAGCCGTTGATTTATGGATAAGAAAATTTTGTCCGAATCGCTTTTTTGGGGCAAGGCCCTGATTTTTTAATGTTGCTCTGGTTTGTTGGTATTTAAGCATTTAAATGTTTTTAAAATTCTTGCCGATTTTCATGGAACGTCTGAAAAAATAAAGGGCTATGAAATAACTTAGAAGACTCAAAGGAAGAGCAAACAGGATAGAACCGGACACCATTACAGTAATTGTTTCATATCCAAGATTGCCCAAAACAGCCAATGAAGAGGAAATACTTTCAGAATGCAGCAACTGATCAACAACAGCCCTGATTTTCAGCCAGCTCACCTCATTGGCAGTAAAAATATTTCCAAAACGAACGGAAAAATAATAAATCGGGAAATATGTTAATGGATTACAGACCACCCAACTGGAAAGTATTCCGGCAATTGTTGATGTTCTTGAAACAACTGTCATACCAATGACCAACAGGGTATGAAAAGGTATCGTCGGGGTCAGGCCCACAAAAACACCTATGGCGGTGCCACCGGCAAGAAGAGCGGGATCTCCTTTCAGTCGTTTAAATCTCAGATAATAGTACCTGTTTATTCTTCTCAGATTCAAAATAAAATTTTTAAATTGTGCTCTGATGGTCTGTTCAGTTCAGTTTGTTATTGAACTGAATTTTTTTCTTGATTACCCATAAAACTCAGCCAAATTGTGGATGTGCCTGTCTGTAAGTACCATTTACGGATTCCGTTTCAATACAGATTCGACCTGGAATAAACATCTTCATTCATCCCGTCCTGTCCATGAGTCTTATATTTGTGATACCCGGAAACCCCTATCATTGCAGCGTTATCCGTACAGTATATCGGTTCAGGAACAAAAAAAGAAATGTTTTCATCCCGGCACCTCTCACCGAAAACCTGGCGTAACCGACAGTTACATGACACGCCTCCTCCCAGTACAACAGTACTTATTCCATATTTACCGGCAGCCAGAATAGTTTTTCCAACGAGTACATCCACCACCGCTTCCTGGAAGGACGCACAGATATCATGCAGAGGAATCTTATCCTCCGTATAGCGTCGGCAATAGTTTAAAACCGAGGTTTTTAAACCGCTGAAACTGAAATCAAGAGATTCTTTTTCAAGCCAGGCTCGTGGAAATGTAACACTCTTCGAATCTCCTGTCAGCGCCTTTTCAGCTATGTGAGGTCCTCCTGGATAGGGTAAATTAAGAAGTTTGGCAATTTTGTCAAAAGCCTCTCCCGCCGCATCATCTCTGGTTCTTCCAAGCAGGGTAAACTTTGTGAAACTTTCGGCAAGATAAATCGAAGAGGTTCCACCGGAGACAACCAGTGAAATAAATGGGAAGGTGGGCTGATTTTCATTCTCATTGAGAAAAACTGAAAGGATATGGCCGCTCATATGATCAACACCAACCAAAGGTACTGAATGAACATGGGCCAGGGCCCTGGCAAAGGAAAAACCGACCAGCAGTGAACCGGTCAGTCCAGGTCCCTGGGTGACGGCTATTAAATCAATTTCCTTGAGATCAGTGTTCCCCCGCCTGAGGGCCTCCCGGACAACGGGCTCAATATTTTTAAGATGTTGCCTGGAGGCAAGTTCAGGAACAACTCCGCCAAAAGGTGTGTGGATTTCATCCTGGCTGCTGAGTACATTGGAGATCAAAGTGTCATTGTCAAGTATTGCAGCCGCTGTATCATCACAGGATGTCTCAATTGCCAGTATCAACATGATTGTTCTTCTTTTTTAAACTAACCCTTTATATTTCCTGATTATTAATGAAACACATCCCCGGCCTCACAAATAGACAGTCTGAGTTTTGTACGTGATTAGATTATAGGTTAATTTCACCTGATTCCATCGTCTGCCACTGCAGAATAACTGCCGTTATTACTTTTTCTTTGCTGAAAAGATGTTATTTTATGAATTAACCATCTGTTTCAGATTTAGGTTGTATTCTTTCCCAACGATAGATTAAAAAGGAACCACTGTATAATTGGTTTAAATAAAAGTCAATGACTCCTCAGGACTGCACCTGTAAAATGAAAAAATACGATGTTATATCAGCATATTGCAACGTATCTGCCGGTTGCAGGATTGAGGTAAAACAATAACTGCATAAAAGATTGTGACAGAGAAAATAAAAAAAAACTTACAGATGCACCCGTTAGTTGATCAATTTTCCCGCACCATTTCATACCTTCGTCTTTCTATAACCGATCGGTGTAATCTTCGCTGCATGTATTGCATGCCAAAGGATGAACAGGATAGTGCAACCTTTTCCAAAACAGGAGAACTTCTCCATCCTTCAGACCTGCTCAGCTACGAAGAACTCCTGCGTGTTGTCCGGATTGCCGTTGAAATGGGCATGAACAAACTTCGTCTTACGGGGGGAGAACCACTTGTAAGGCGTGGAATTCTCGATTTTATCCATGAACTGTTTCTTCTAAAAGGCCTGAATGAAGTGCGATTGACCACGAATGGGGTCCTTCTTTCTGATTATGCTGAAAGATTGTATAACGAGGGAGTACGACATATCAACGTGTCCCTGGATACTCTTCATGAAAAGAAATTTCAAAAAATTACCGGACGAAACTATTTTCAGAAGGTGTGGGAAGGACTGCTCAAAGCAAGAGATCTTGGTTTTAAAATAAAAATCAACGTTGTTGCCATGAAGGGTATCAATGATGATGAGTTTGGCGATTTCGCCCGTCTTGCACTTCAGGAACCATTTCAGGTTCGCTTTATTGAATTTATGCCCTTAGGAGAAAAAAGCAGCTGGCAGAAGGAACAGTTTATCAAAACTGAAGACATAAAAAAATCCATTGAAAAAGCAGGAGAACTGTCACCTGTGAAGAACAGTCGGGCAAAGGGACCAGCGCGGGTATATGAACTGACGGATTCTTCAGATAGAAAGGGAACTGTCGGGTTTATTTCCCCGATAAGTCATCATTTCTGTGATCAGTGTAATCGCCTGAGACTGACTTCAGGAGGACAGCTTCGATCATGTCTCCTCAATGACATGGAGACTGACCTGAAAAGTCTGCTGCGAAACGGTGCCACTGACGAAAAACTGAGAGACAGTATACGACAGACTATTCTTGATAAACCCAAAGGGCACAGCCTCCAGGAAGACTGTGAGGGTGCTGGCAGACCCACGTGCAGTGGTCAAATGTCGAGAATCGGGGGATGAATCGTAACTCTTCTCTGGGGCAGCAAGTCTAAGATTTTATAACCTTTGAGCTGTAACTGCTCACAGTGCCGCAGATTTTTGCAGGCTCTTTAGTTCGCTTGTCTGGCCAGAAATGAGGATTTTTGTTCGAGACCAAGGCGCACGGGAAATTTTACCGCAGGCATACAATTGATATCGGAGTCTACGCTTACCTCCGAGGTTAAAATTTCACGGGCAACGCAGATATCGGCCAAAAGGACCAACTATGGACAGGCACTCGCCAACAGTCGGGGTGCCTGTAAGCAATTACGATGAATCAGCCTGGGGATAGGACCCGAGCCATTCAAAATAGGAGCAGAGCTGTTTCAGTCGCTGGCAGCCCCTGTCGATTTTCTCATCCCTGACATGGCCCATCATATCTAGAAAAAACAGGTATTTCCATTGTTTCCCTTTGATGGGTCTCGATTCTATTTTGGCCAGATTGATATCTTCTTCGGAAAGAACCGTGAGGATCTCATTTAACGCTCCGGGCCGATCCATCAACCCGATAAGGAGAGAAGTCCTGTCACGGCCACTTGGGCTCGGTGATTTTTTGCCGATAACAAGGAACCTGGTGGTATTCCCACGGTAATCCTCAATACCTTTTACCACAACCTGCAATTCATACGTTTTGATTGCAAGAGAGGAAGCAATTGCTCCTATATTGGGATTATTTGCTGCCATCTGGGCAGCAGCACCGGTAGAAAAAACCGGCAGTGTTGGAATGGAAGGCAGATGCCTCCTGAGCCACTCCCGACATTGTGCCAGAGGCTGTGCATGCGAAGCTACTGTCTGAATATCCTGGATATCCCCTGAGCGACATACAAGATTGTGGCTTATCTCCAGACGCACTTCGCCACAGATCTGCACCTTGTAATTCATAAAACAGTCCAGAGTTGAAAATACAGCGCCTTCAATGGAGTTTTCCACCGGCACGATACCGTAGCGGGTTCTTCCCTTCTCCACTTCAGCAAAGACATCATCAATGGTATCTGCTGCCTTGTACTCTGCTGAGTGACCAAAATATTTCACTCCGGCAAGGTGACTGAATGTTGCTTCCGGCCCTAAAAAAGCAACCTCTGCTTTTTTCTGGGACAGTCTGCAGGTCGTGATAATTTCGTGAAAAATCGACTTTAATGCATCAGTCGGGAATACCTCGTTATTCTCTTTCAGCAACCTGTCATATATTTCTCTTTCCCTGAGGGGATCCCATTTTGCCCTGTTTCCTTCATTTTTCAGCAATCCAACCTGTTTGGCACAAGCCAGTCTTTTTTTGAGTAGATCAAGAATCCGGTTGTCAATGGCATCAATTTCATGACGGATTTCCAGTATATTATCTTTTTTTTCAGTCACTGTTGTTTTCCTGTGATTTTTGAAATCCCCTGTATAATAATCTTTCTACAGGAGAATCTGTTTCAGCAGACCTACCGTCTTCATTTCCGGTTACAGGAAGTGAAGATCGGGAAAAAGGGTAATTAGGTATTGACCAAACTGTAAGAAAACAAATAAAGTAGGCTGGAGAACAGGTTCTGTCAAGTGACTCATAGTCTGATTCATCTATATTCAACTGTAATTACTCACAGGCACCCTTGGTTTTCACGGTCTCTTTTGTCTATCGAGAGAGGTAAAAGCGAACAAAAAGGCTGCAAAAAATTTGTGGCGCCACTGAGCAGTTACCGGTCAGAGGCAATAAAAGCACAGGGTTATTGCCCCTGTGATTAGTTTCATTCAAATTTGGAATATCATGGGAAAGAAAAAAATCGAAAAAACGTATGATGAAATCAATGCCAAAATCAAAGACGGTAATGTTGTCGTTGTCACTGCTGAAGAGATGATAGACATTGTCCAAAAAGAGGGAAAGGAAGGCGCTGCTGCAAAAGTTGATATAGTAACAACCGGAACATTTGCTCCCATGTGTTCGTCCGGAATGTTTTTCAACTTTGGTCAGATGACCCCAACCATCAAAGCATCCAGAGTATGGCTCAACAAGGTTCCGGCTTATGCCGGCCTTGCTGCAGTTGATGCCTATATTGGTGCCACCGAACCTGCTGAAGATGACCCTCTGAATAAAATATATCCCGGAGAATTCAGATATGGTGGTGGTCATGTTATAGAACAGCTTCTCAGGGGAGAAAAGGTTCTGCTTGAGGCCAAGGCATACGGCACGGACTGTTATGCCGCCAGAAAAATGAAAAAGGAGATCGGTCTTTCAGACCTTTCTTATGCCATGCTCTGCAATCCCAGAAACGGCTATCAGAATTATAATTGTGCAATCAACCTGTCAGACAAAGCTGTATATACTTATATGGGCATGCTCAAGGCCCGTTGCAGAAATGCAAATTACTGCAGTGCCGGTGCGCTGAGTCCTCTTTTAAATGATCCTTTTTATAAGACTATTGGAGTGGGAACAAGGATTTTTCTTGGGGGAGGATATGGCTATGTAACCTGGCGGGGGACTCAACACAATCCAACAGTTCCCCGAACAACAGGGGGCGTACCGGTGAAACCAGCCGGTACCCTGATGGTTCAAGGAGATTTAAAACAGATGTCTGCTGAATGGCTGAGAGGTGTTTCCATTCAAGGTTACGGGAGCTCCATGGCTGTCGGCCTGGGAATCCCCATTCCCGTGCTTAATGCCGAAATGGCTGGTTTCACAGGTGTTTCTGACCGGGATATTGTCACTCAGGTCATCGATTACGGGCATGACTACACAAATGGAATAGCCAGAAGTTATGGAGAGGTGAATTATGAGGAGCTGCAATCAGGCGAAATAACAGTAAATGGGAAAAAAGTTAAGACAGTTCCTCTCTCCAGTCGGGTGAAAGCTCGTGAAATAGCAATATTACTGAAAAAAGAAATAAAGAGTGGGGATTTTTATCTTAATAAGCCGGCAGAGTTGTTGCCTGATGGATATTAAATTTGCCTGTCCATAAATGTGCAATTCCGAACAGAATCAAGAACTGAAAAAAATAAGAACCGTTGGAATCACTTGATCAAAAATACATCAACCTGCTTGATTCATTAGCAAAAATGAACAGGGTCGTTGTAGCCTTTTCCGGTGGCGTCGATTCAACCCTTCTGCTCTATGCTGCCATAGAATCCATTGGTCCTGCAAATGTAACGGCTGCAACATTATCCAGCAACATTGTTCCGACTATTGCTGCTGAAAATTGCAAACAGGTCTTTAGCAGACATTTTGCCCGAAAAATCTTACTCAAGGAGGTGAAAACAGACCCTTTCAGCTGGGAGGGATTTACAGACAATTCTGTGAAAAGATGCTATTTTTGTAAAAAAAATATGTATCGTTGTCTTCTTGATACTCTTTGCAGACCAGGAAAAGACGTCAGTCTTATCGACGGGACAAACAGTGATGATCTAAAAGCGGACAGGCCAGGATACATGGCACTGCTTGAACTGGGTGTAGCCACGCCACTGGCCGATGCAGACTTGAAGAAAAAGGAAATCAGGGCTCTGGCCCGTAATTTTGGTCTGATAAATTTCAATAAAGCTTCGAACTCATGCCTGGCAACCCGTATTCCGACAGGAACCGAACTGAACACGGCGATTCTTCGCTCTGTTGACCGGGCAGAAAAGTTCCTTTTTGATCA